>JAEHDN010000274.1 GCA_016880395.1 Candidatus Eiseniibacteriota bacterium | reverse complement strand
CGCTCGAGCGGCCGTTCTTGGCGACTCGGGCTGCCGGCGTACCGCCCCGCACGCGCTTGCGCGCGGCGGCGGCCTTGGCGGCCGCGCGCTCGGCAGCCTTCTCCTTGCGCCGCGCGGCACGGGCCTCCAGCTCGGCGATCCGCTCGGCCACGCCGGCGAACGCGTGCTGGAACACTTCGTCGACGACGGCGACGGGAACGAGCGTCATCTTGGACCGGATCGACTCCGGCACCTCGACGAGATCCTTCTGGTTGTCGGCCGGGAAGATCACCGTCTTGATGCCCGCCCGGTAGGCGGCCATGATCTTCTCCTTCAGCCCGCCGACCGCGATCACCTTGCCCCGCAGCGTCACCTCCCCCGTCATGGCCACGTCGTTCCGAATCGGCGCCTCCGCGAGCGCGGACGCGATGGCCATCACGATCGTGATGCCCGCCGACGGCCCGTCCTTGGGCACTGCTCCCTCTGGGAAGTGGATGTGCATGTCGTACTCGTCGAAGAGCTTGGGATCGATGCAGAGCATCTCGGCGCGGGCCCGGACGTAGCTGTGCGCGGCCTGCACCGACTCCTTCATCACGTCGCCGAGCTGCCCGGTGACGATCACGCGGCCGGCGCCCCGCATCTTGAGCGCCTCGATCAAGAGCAGGTCCCCGCCCGTCGTGGTCCACGCGAGCCCCGTGGCGACGCCCACCTCGGCACGACCCTCGGGACGATCGGGGAGGATGTAGGGAGGCCCCATCACCTTCTCCACGTCCTCCTCGGTGAAGCGCCAGTTCCCCGTATAGCCCGTCGTGCGCTGCCGCGCGGCCTTCCGGCAGAAGTTGTCGATGGCGCGCTCGAGCTGGCGCACCCCCGCCTCGCGCGTGTACTCGCGGATGATCTTGTTGAGCGCGGCATCGTCGAACGCGATGTCGGTCGCCGCGAGACCGTGCTCGCGCGCCTCGCGCGGGATCAGGTGGCGGCGCGCGATCTCGAGCTTCTCCTCGTCCATGTAGCCCGGGATCTGGATGACCTCGAGCCGGTCGAGGAGCGCAGGCGGGATGAAGTCGAGCACGTTCGCGGTCGTGATGAAGAGCGTCTCCGAGAGGTTGAACGGGATCTCGATGTAGTGGTCGATGAAATGCTGGTTCTGCTCCGGGTCCAGGACCTCGAGCAACGCCGCGGCCGGGTCCCCCTGCACGTCGTGCCCCAGCTTGTCGATCTCGTCGATCATGAAGACGGGATTGCTGGAGTTCGAATCGCGGAGGCTCCGGATGATCTTCCCGGGGCGTGAGCCGATGTACGTGCGGCGGTGCCCCCGGATCTCGGCCTCGTCCCGCACCCCCCCGACGCTCATCCGGATGAACGCGCGGCCCATGGCGCGCGCGATCGAATCGCCGAGCGAGGTCTTCCCTGTGCCCGGCGGCCCGGCGAAGCAGAGGATGGGGCCCTTCTGGTCGTTCTTCAGCTTGAGCACCGCGAGGTACTCGAGGATCCGCTCCTTCACCTTCTCGAGGCCGAAGTGCTCCTCGTCGAGACGCCGGGCGACCTCGTCCAGGTCGATCGGCGACACGGACCGCCGCGACCAGGGAAGCGACAGGAGCCAGTCGATGTAGTTGCGGATCACCCCGGATTCCTGCGACGACGGCGGCAGGTAGCGGAGGCGGTTTGTCTCCTCCTGCACCACCGTGAGCACCTGCCGCGGCAGTCCAATCCCCTCCGCGCGCTCGTGGATCTGGCGGACCAGCATCTCCTGCGGATCGTCCTCGCCGAGGAGGCGCCGGATCTCCATGAGCTGCTGGCGGAGGAAGAACTCGCGCTGGCCCTTCTCCATCTGCTCGCTCGTGCGCCGCACCACGTCCTCGGCCACGGTGAGCCGTGCGATCTCGGCCTCGATCCCTTCGGCCACGATGCCGAGCCGCTCGCGGACCTCCAGCGTCTCCACGATGCGTCGCTTCGTATCGAGGGGGAACCGGACGATGGAGGAGACCGTATCGGCGAAGAGCCCGGGGTCGCCCAGGTTCATGCTGAAGATGTTGTCCAGCTCGGGCGGGTAGGTCTTGTCGATCTGCGCGAGAGCCCGGAGGGACTTGAGGATCCGGTTCACGAGCTCCCGGACCTGCTCGGGGTCGCCGGGGTGCTCGGCCGGGCACTCCACCTTGGCGATGATGTAGGGCTCCTCCGATACGATCTCGAGGATCTCGACGCGGCGGAGCCCTTCGAGGGTCACCTGGACGTTCCCGCCGGGCATGTTGAGGATCCGGATCACCCGCGCGGCGAGTCCAACCTTGCTCAAATCCTGAGTACGGATCTCCTGCTCGCGCTTGGCCGGGCTCGTCACGAGGGCGATGAGGTTGTCCGGATCGGAGAAGTCCCGGAGGAGGGCCTTGGACCGCTCCACCCGGACCTGGAGGGAGGTCACCCCCAGCGGGAAGACGATCGTGCTCATCAAGGGGAGCACCGGCATTGTCGGCGGAACTTCGCACTCCAGCATCGGCGCCAGCTCGGCCGTAGGTCGTTTGCTCATGCGGCGATCCTCGTTGGGGAGAGCGGGCATCCGGGGCGCGGGCGGCACGTGCCCCCATCATACACGCCCGGGCCGGCCCAGGGGCGACGACTCCGCCGCCAGGCCCTGGCACCCCAAGCTGCGTAGAATCGCCTATCTAAGTCGCACTTGCACAATACGATTGGATCGTCGACACTGCGGCCAGTCGAGGCCCACGGGCTCCGGCACACATCTCGAACCGGGAAAGGAAGGTAAGGAACCATGTCGACTCGCAGTCGGATCGCGTTGACCTCGCTCATCCTGGCTCTGGCATGCGGCGCCTCCGCCTCGCAGGCAAGGGAGATCTACATCTCCCCGATGGCCGGCTACACCACGGCCGGGAACCTCGAGCTGGGAGAGAACGACCTGCAGGACGTGAAGGTGGAAGGGGGTCTCACCTGGGGCGGCCAGATTGGGTTCATGGCGCACGAGGGATTCACGTTCGAGGCCTCGTACATGCAGCAGGAGAGCCACCTCACGGTCGCCGGCACCGACATCATCGGCCTCAAGGTCGGCCAGCTCCACGGCAACTTCCTGTTCGAGAAGATCAAGTACGGCTCGACCACGCACCCGTACTTCCTCCTCGGCCTGGGAGCGACCTTCTTCAACCCGGACCAGGGCTTCGACACCGTGTCCCGCTTCTCGCTGGCGCTTGGCGGCGGCGTGAAGGTCGAGGGTGAGAAGATCGGCCTGAAGCTCCAGGCCAAGTACAACCCGACCTACCTGAACGACGACTGGGGCGGCACGTGGTGCGATCCGTTCTACTGCTACTCGGTCGCCGATCCCGATTACCTGGATCAGGGAGAGTTCACGGCCGGCCTCATGTACAAGCTGGGCCACTGAGCCCGGGGGAGAGCTTCTGAGACACGCTTCGCTCTGGAGGGGCGCCGCCGCGATCCTGGCGTCGGCGCCCCTTTTCGTTCTCGCAGCGCCCGCGCGAGCGGGTGGTCCGGACGCCAGTCCGCCGGACACCACGCAGGCTCTCGTCCGGCGCGAGGTCCTGTCCACCAAGCGGACCAACATCAACGCCTACCCGTACGCTTACTACACTCCCGAGACCGAGCTGGCCTTCGGCGCGGGCGGCATCGCGACCTTCTACACGTCGCGCGAGAACGCGCTGCTCCGGCCCAGCAAGCTGACTCTCTCCGGCTACTACTCGACCAAGGCCCAGTACAAGTTCACGCTCGCCCCGCAGCTCTATCTCGGGAACAACCAGACGATCGCGTCGGCGAACATCGACTACGGGTTCTACGTCGACAAGTTCTGGGGGATCGGCAACGAGACGTCCGACATCGAGAACGAGGAGTTCGAGTCGAAGGGCTTCGGAGCGGAGGTGACCATGCAGATCCCGCCGCCGATCCCCTTCTTCGGACGGACGTCCGGCGGAGCGGTCTACGATCTCTACAACAGCGACATCGTCGACAAGCGCGACAACCCGAATCTGACCACGGGGGACGTTCGGGGCGCGGACGGCGGCGTCAGCTCGGGCCTCGGGTTCTCCTGGACCTGGGACACGCGGGACCACGTCTTCTACCCGACCCACGGCGGCTACCATCAGCTGAAGGGCGTCTACTACGGCCAGTGGCTCGGCGGCACGTTCGACTTCAACCGGTACGAGTTCGATTTCCGGCGCTATCGGGCCCTGGACCCGAACAAGGTCCTGGCCTTCCAGATCTTCCTGCAGCACGTGGCCGGCACGCCTCCCTTCTACGAGCTCCCCGCCCTGGGAGGCCAGCGCATCATGCGCGGCTACTACCAGGGCCGGTACCGTGATGAGACGCTCTTCGCCACCCAGGTCGAATACAGGACCCATCTCTACAAGCGACTCGGAGGGGTCGCCTTCGCCGCGGTGGGAGACGTCGGATCGCGTCTCCCCGACGTCCAGCTCCGCGAGCTGAAGACATCGCTCGGCGTGGGGGGCCGGTTCCTGTTCAACAAGGCGGAGAACGTGAATCTCCGGGCGGACATCGGATGGGGCCGCGGAACGAGCGGAGTCTACTTCGGCCTGGAGGAGGCGTTCTGATGGAGGACTGGCGCCTCCTCTTCGGCGGTGCCTGGGCCCGGGTGCGGATCGCGCTGGGGTTGAGCCGCG
>JAEHDN010000273.1 GCA_016880395.1 Candidatus Eiseniibacteriota bacterium | reverse complement strand
TCGCCGGACGCGTCACAGTGGACCAGGCGATCCGGAAGATGCCGAAGCTCAAGAGGGTCGGCGGCATGTGCCCGTGCTCGCGCTCCGTCCGCTGGGTGATGGAGGAAGGCACGGCCGCGTAGCGCCGCGCCGACACGCGTTGATCCGCTCGGCCGCTCGGGTCCTCTCGATTCTCCTCCTCGGGGCGTTGCCGCTCACGGCCCGCGGACAGTCCGCGCAGCCGGCCCCGCCCGACACATCGCGGGCCCAGCCCAAGCCCCAGTCGAAGCCCGCCCGGCCCTGCGACGCGCCCGAGGCGCATCAGTTCGATTTCTGGATCGGCGACTGGGAGGTGCGCACGCCGGACGGGAAGGTCGCCGGCACGAACCGGGTCGAGCCGGTGCTGGGAGGATGCGCGATCCAGGAGCACTGGACCGGCGCGCGCGGGATGAGCGGCACGAGCCTCAACATGTTCGATTCCGCGACCCACCGCTGGCACCAGACCTGGGTCGACGATCACGGCACCCTCCTCCTGCTCGACGGCGCGTACACCGACGGATCCATGGTGCTGACGGGCCAGACGCCGCCGGGACCCGGCTCGACCGCGTCCCTGCGCCAGCGCATCACCTGGTCGCGCCTCGACGGTGGCGACGTGCGCCAGCTCTGGGAGCAGTCGGCGGACGGCGGGGCCACCTGGAAGGTCATCTTCGACGGCCGTTACCACCACAGGCACTAGAGGCGCGCACCTCGTCGTCCGCCGCGCAGCCAGGGAGCGCTGCTTCCAACCAAATCCCGCTCCGTCCCGTCTCACCCCTCGTCGGCGCTGTCCGGGAAACCCGGCACCCAGCCGGGTCGTAGGTGAAGGAGGGCAGTCTCCAGGGTTCCGAGGGTTCTCCGATGCGCGCACGGTTTCGATGTCTTCTGGCGGCCCTGCCGCATCTGGCCGTCGGCGCGCTCGCGACGAGCCCGGCGGTGCTCGCGGCCCAGTCGCTGCCGGGAGAAGCCGCGCACGCCGACTCGGCGGGGAGCGCGGCCGCCCCCATGGCGACGCACGCCGAGGCGCCTGTGCTCCGGGCCGCCCAGCTCACCGGCAGCATCCACGTCGACGGTCACCTGGACGATCCCGCCTGGCAGGATGCGGCCCCCGTCGACGGCTTCACCCAGCGGCAGCCCGACGAGGGCAAGCCCGCCTCGGAGCGGACCGATGTTCGCGCACTGATCGGCGACGACGCGCTCTTCATCGGGGCGCGCCTCTACGACCGCGATTCGAAGAAGATCCGATCCCGACTCGTCCGCCGCGACGACGTCCCGGGAACCGATTATCTCGCGCTGCTGATCGATGCCTACCACGATCATTCGACCGCGGTCCTCTTCCGCGTCAGCCCCTCCGGGTCGATCAATGACGCGACGATCTCGGCGAACGGCTCGCAGGACTTCTCGTGGGACCCGGTGTGGCACGCGGCCGCCTCGATCGACAGCCTCGGCTGGACGGCCGAGATCGAGATCCCTCTGTCGCAGCTCCACTACAATTCGTCGCCGGACGCGGTCTGGGGTCTCCAGCTCCGGCGCTGGATCGATCGCCGCCAGGAGCTGTCCGAGTTCTCCTTCACCCCGCTCAAGGAGAACGCGAGCGTCGCGCGCTACGGACACCTGGCCGGCCTCGGATCGGTCCAGGCCGGACGCCACCTCGAGCTCCTCCCCTATGCGAGCATGCGGTCCGAGCACTTCCACAGCGATCCGAGCGATCCGTTCCGCGACGGATCCGACCAGTTCCCGGCCGTCGGCATGGATCTCAAGTACGGCCTCACCAGCAGCCTGACCCTGAACGCAACCGTGAATCCCGACTTCGGGGAGGTCGAGGTGGATCCGGCGGTGGTAAACCTCTCCGCGTTCGAGACGTTCTATCCCGAGCGCCGGCCGTTCTTCGTCGAGGGAGCGAACGTGTTCCGGTTCGGGGACATGGAGAGCTACAACAACTTCAACTCCACGATCCCGTTCCACGGCCGTCGCATCGGGCGCGAGCCGGAGCGCGAGCTCGACTCGGACGACTACCTCTTCCTCGATGCCCCCCGGCACACCACGATCGCGGGAGCGGCCAAGCTGACCGGCAAGACCCGGAACGGCTGGACGGTGGGTGTCCTCGACGCGGTGACGCCCGTCGAGCGGGCGGACTACGTCGACACGAGCGGCACGCAGCTCGAGACTCCGGTCGAGCCGCTCACGAACTACTTCGTGAGCCGGGTGCGTCGCGATTACCACCAGGGGAACACGGTGGTGGGCGCGATCCTGACGGGCGTCCGCCGCAATCTCGAGGAGCCCGAGCTCGCGAGCCTCCTCCGCCGTTCGGCATGGGCCGGCGGGATGGATCTGAACCACTACTGGTCGTCGCGCCGGTGGTCCGTCGACGCGATGCTCCTCGGGAGTCGCGTCGAGGGGAGCGAGGACGCGATCGCGGCCACGCAGCAGACCAGCGCCCACTACTTCCAGCGGCCCGACGCCGACTATCTCGACTACGACCCGACGCGCACCAGCCTGACCGGCTACGCCGGCCACCTCTCGATCAACAAGATCGCGGGGAAGCACGGCCAGGGGTCGCTCACCTACCAGGAGTGGAGCCCGGGTTTCGAGATCAACGACCTCGGGTTCCAGAACGCCGGAGACAGCCGCGGGCTCTCCACGCTCGCGATGTACAAGGACAACACCCCCCACCGGATCATGCGGAGCTGGGATGCCTTCGCCTTCTCCAACTGGTCCTGGAACTTCGGTGGCGACCGCACCTACGTCGAGTACGCCGCGCACGCGGAGGGGACCTTCTCGAACTACTGGTACGGGACGCTGCGGGGCGAGTGGTACCCGGGCAGCATCGACGACCGCCTGACGCGCGGCGGCCCGCTCTCACGCGTGCCGCCGGGGGGCGCGGTGCGCGCGTCGGTCACCACGGACTCGCGGCGGTCGACCACGCTGGGTCTGAACGGGGCGGTCGTCTGGGACGACGCCGGCGGGCATCTGCGCAGCCTGAACGCGTCCTTTTCGGCGCGGCCGACGACGGCGTTCCGGCTCCTCTTCGAGCCGGGGATCAAGAAGCTGCTCGATCACGCGCAGTACGTGGAAACCGTGGGGGACACGACCGCGGTCGAGACGTACGGCTCCCGGTACATCTTCGCGTCGCTCGACCAGACGCAGATCTCGCTCGATACGCGCGTCGAGTGGACCTTCTCACCGAAGCTGAGCTTCCAGCTCTACGTGCAGCCCCTGATCGTGAGCGGCGACTACACCCGCTTCAAGGAGCTCCGGGCGCCCCGCATGTTCGAGTTCGACGTCTACGGCAAGCAAAAGGGCACGGCCGGAGTGGACTCGACCGGGGCGATCCTCATCGATCCCGACGCAGACGGTCCCGCGCCCCCCTTCAGCTTCACGAATCCCGACTTCAACTTCCGCTCGTTCCGCGGGAACGCCGTGCTGCGCTGGGAATATCGGCCTGGCTCGGCCCTCTTCCTCGTCTGGCAGCAGGGGCGCGAGGAGACCGCGCCCATCGGGGATTTCGAGTTCTCGCGGGACTGGCGCGCCCTCTTCGACGTCGACCCGGAGAACGTCATCGCCGTCAAGGCGACCTACTGGCTGGCCCTGTAGCCCCGGTTCCGGGCCCCTTCCCCTCTTCCTTCAGCGTCTCCACCACCCCCCGGCGTCTATGGTAGGGTAGTCGCCTGCGCCAGAGCGTCTGCGCGAGCACCCGCCCCGGAACCGAGGAGGAATCATGATCCTGGATCGGCTTCGTTCGCGCCGCGCCGCCGGCCGCGCCATCGTCGCGGCCCCGGCCCTCGCCGCGCTCCTGCTCTCCGGCTGCATGACGCAGCCGAGGGAGGACGCGGCCGACGTCCGTGCCGCCGTCGATGCGAGCAATCGCCAGTTCATGGACGCGTTCGCGCGCGGCGACGCGGCCCGCATCGCCACCCTCTACTCGGACGACGCACAGCTCCTTCCGCCTGGCAACCTTCCGGTCGAGGGGCGCGCCAAGATCGAGTCCCTCTGGCGCGGGGTGCTCGCCCTGCCGGTCAAGGAGATGCACCTCCAGACCGTCGAGTTCACGGTTCACGGCGATGACGCGAGCGAGATCGGGCGCTACTCGCTCGTGGGAAACGACGGCCGCGAGCTGGACGCCGGCAAGTACATCGTGCTCTGGACCAAGACCGCCGCCGGCTGGCGTCTCCATCGGGACATGTGGAACTCCAACGCGCCGGTCGTGACCGCGCCTCCGGCCGCGCCGCCGGACTCGACGCCGTAGCCTTCCGGCCATGGCCGTCGCCGCGCCCGTGAAGCCTGTCGAGTCTCCTCCGGCGTCGCTCCCGGCGCGCGCCGTCGAGCGCGCGGTCGCGCCGCTCGTCGAGCGCCACGGCGAGGCGCAAGCCGCTTCGATCCGGCGGGGCGTCGCGCAGGTGGCCGAGCGATGGTGGCCCGAAGACGGCGATGAGGAGGAGTTCGTCGCCTTCTGCTCCGAGGGCTGGCTCGCCTCCGACCTGGATCGCGAGTCGGCCTTCGCTCGCCTCGAGGAAGCGATGGAGCAGGTGGACGGGCATCTTCTCGAGGTCCACCGCGAGCTCCACCGGCCCATCCATCTCGATCTGGGGCCACTCCGGCCCGTCGATCTCCTCCTCCAGAACCTCGACCTCGCCGCCCACGTCGAGGAGGATCTCTTCCGGACGAGGACCGCGTTCTTCGCGCTGCTCAACTTCCCGGTCGACTCGCTCGCCGAGCGGCTCGAGAAGGGACCGCGATGGGATCGGCGGCGCTGGGCGCAATCGCGTTTCATGGACCGATTCGCGGAGCGCGTTCCCGCGTCCCTCGTCCAGCGGATCGGACAGGCCATGCGGGAGGCGGACCTCTACATCGCCGAGTACAACATCCACATGGACCGCCTTCGCACGAAGAAGGGGGATCGGCCCTTCCCGAAGGGGCTGCGGCTGATCTCGCACTGGGGGCTGCGCGACGAGCTGAAGGGCCGTTACGAGCAGGGGCAGGAGGGGCTCCTCAAGCAGCGCATGATCCAGGCGGTGATGGAGCGCGTCGTGCGGCAGGAGATTCCCGCATCCGTGCGCGACAATCCCGAGATCCTCTGGTGCCCGGAGACGAACGAGGTCGGTCCCGACGGGGGCCAGGTTTCGCGCGAGCCGGACACGCGCTACGCGTATCTGCTGAGCGTGTTTCGCGCGCTCCGACTCGCCGATCCCTACACGCCGGCCGCCCCGACGTTCGTGCG
>JAEHDN010000272.1 GCA_016880395.1 Candidatus Eiseniibacteriota bacterium | reverse complement strand
GCGTTCGCGTCCCACGTGCGGAGCTGGACGGCGATGTTCGCGTTCTGGAACGAGTAGTCGACGACGTTGTCGAGGTCGAGCGGCCGGGCGGCCATCCCGAACAGGAAGAGGTACTGGCCGATCGTCTCGGCATTGTCGGGCACCACGTCGCACTTCGGATCGCCGTCGTGGAGCACCAGGTGGATCCGCTTCACGTAGTCGGCGACCGAGAGCGTCTTTCCCACCACCGCGTGCTTCTCGAGGCGGGCCTGTAGGTCCTCGATGGCACGGAGCGCCTCCGGACGCTTGAAGAACTCGGGATCCTTAGAGGACGCGACCACGTAGCCCATGGAGGTTCCGCCGAGCTGGCGGTTCAGGGCCTCGTCGGCCACCCGGACCTCGCTCGAGGGACGGAACCACTCGACCATGTTGTTGTTCACGACGATCCGCGTCGTCCCCGCCACCGCGACGGCCACGAGGATCACCGTGACCGCGAGCACGGGCGCCGGGTGCCTCGCGCCCACAGCGGCGATCCCCCGCAGGAGGCCGGGGCTCCGGGTGCGCGCCTCGTCGTCCGGGACGGCGCGCGCGGGCTTCGGATCCTTGGCGAGGGAGAGCACCGCGGGGATGAAGCTGAAGCTGAGCACCCGGAGCATCACCGTGCCGAACGCGACGAGACCGCCGAACACCCGCACGGGGATGATGCCCATGATGAGGAGCACGCCGAAACCGGCCGCCGTGGCGAGCGCCGTGTAGCGGACGGGCCGGCTCACAGCATCCATCGTCGCGAGGATCGCGGTGCGCCTGTCCGGGGACTCCCGCCGGCGGAACGCGTACTCATTGAAGATGTGGATGCTGTCGGTGGCGATGGCCATCAGGAAGACGGGGCTCATCGAGCTCATGATGTGGACCGGGAAGCCGAGCGCCACCAGGACCCCGAAGCTCCAGACGATCGCGATCATGGCCACGGCCATCGTCGTGAGTGCCGGGAGGAAGCTCCGGAACATGAGGAAGAGGACGGCGACCATGATCGCGCCCGCGATCGGCGAGAAGAGGCCCATCAGGCGGAACATCTCGTCGCCGAAGGTGTCGCGCGCCACGGGATCACCCGCCACGTAGTAGCGCTCGGCCCCGCGCTCCTTGGACAGGATCGAGAGGATCGCGTCGGCGACCGACTTTCCGTTCGCCCCCTTCTCGAGGGGAACGTAGATAGCGGTCGTCTTCTCGTCCTTCGAGACGATCCGGTCGATGAGGAGCGGATTCCCGAACAGCGCCTGCCGCAGCGCCTGGATCTCCGCCTCGGAGCGCGGCGGATCGGTCATGAGAGGACCGACCTTGAGCGTGCCCGCCTCCGACGTAACGTTGGTCGCGGTCAGGAAGCTCGTCACGTCCGCGGCGGCCACGCCGGGCACATCCTGGATCGCGCGCGTCAGGCGTGCGACCTTCTCGAGCGTGACGGGCTGGAGCACGCCCCCGTCGTTCTCGATGCCGACGACGATCATGTCCTCGTAGAGGCGGAACATCGCCTCGACCTGCGCGTTCCCCACACGCACGTCGGAAGTCGGCGGCAGCATGTTCTTCGGGTTCGTGTCGGTGCGGATCCGGGGCAGCGGGATGAGTGCGAGAATCGTCAGCGCCGCCACCGCGAGCAGGACCTGCTTCGGATGGTCGACGGAGAAGGTGACGAGCGATCGCCGTTTCACGTGACTCCTCCTGGCCGGGGCCGTTGGAACTCCTGAGCTCTGATTCAAATATTCAAACGAATACTTGAATAAGGGAGCTGGCGCGTCAAGACATTTTTTTGACGTAGCATCTTAAGTCATTGCGAGAAAGCGACTTGCCCTATACGCCAAACGGGTACGTTTCCGGAAGGTCCCGGCTCCGCCCGGACGCATGGCCCGACCGGAGCGGCGCCACGGCTCTCGTCTCGTCGAACCAGGCGTACTCGTCGAACTGATACGGCAAGGAAGCATGGAAGTAATGGCTCGATCGCTCCGACTCGGGGCGATACACCACGCCGATCGCGCGTTCGAGGAGCGGCGGGATCAGCTCCTCCCGCACTGCTTCGCGTCGCGGCCTCTTCAGATGGAGGAGGCAGGCGGGCACCTTGGCCTCGTGGAACAGCCGTTCATAGCTCCCCTCGAGGGCTGGGCGGACGGCCATTCGCTCCATGGGCCCATCCCAGCGCGGAGCCGCCGCGACCGTACCGTGGTCGGTTCCGAAGCCGACGATGTAGGCCTGGTCTCCGAACGCATCACGGCTGAGCTGTCCCACGTTGAGCTCGCCGTGGACGCCCAGCTCCGTGGCGCGCGCGTTGCCCACGTGCGAGTTGTGCTCCCAGACCACCGCTCGGGCTTCGGGGCCATGGCGTGCGAGGAGCTGCTGCAGCGTGTCGAACATATGGGTGTCGCGCAGATTCCAGGATGCGGCGGAGCCGTAGTACATCGCGCGGTAGTACGCCTCGCCATCCGCTACCACCCGGGCGTTCTGGGTCGCGTCGAAGAGCCGCTCGCCGTCGCGCCCCGAGGTGTCGAGTCGACGCGAGAGCAAGTCCTGGAGCATCGCCACCACCTCCCGCTCCGAGCTCCCGTACGCCCCGGTGAGGACGGCCTCCCCATACGCGGCGGGATCGCGTTGCCAGGGCGTCAGACCGCCGTAGCGGGCTCGAGCCACCCCTGCGGCGCGAGGATCCACGTCGTCGAGGTACCGCAGCACGACGGCCATGGAGGTGAACATGCTGTAGAGGTCGAGGCCATGGAACCCGACCCGCCGCGACCGATCGCGCAGCCCCAGATTCCACTCGCGCAGCCACTCGATGAACTCCAGCACCTCCTCGTTCCGCCACATCCAGGTCGGGAATCGCTCGAAGGGCGTGAAGGCCACGTTCGTGACCGGTGGCCGGTCGCGCACATAGTCGTCGACACTCGCGGCGTCCGGCCAGTCGGCCTCGACCGCGACGAACCGGAATCCCTTGCGATCGATCAGCTCCCGCGTGATCCGGGCACGCATCCGGTAGAACTCGGACGTCCCACGCGACGCCTCGCCGAGGAGGACCACCTGGGCATCCCCGATCCGCTCGACCAGACGGTCGAGCTCGACCGAGTCGATATCATGGACGGGTTCGGCGGCCTCGCGGATCAGGGTGGCGACGGATGAGCGCCCCGCGGGAGCGGGCGCCACCCTGGGCCGGACGCGCTCACCTCCATCCGCCCAGCCCGCCTCACCGATGAGGGGTACGAAACGAACCTCGGTGAGCGGCTCCTCGTGGAACGTTCCGTCGGCGGAACGGGTGACGCGCACGAGGACCTGGGACGAGGGATCCTCCCCCACCGGGATCACGAGCCGGCCCAGAGGAGCGAGCTGCTCCTTGAGCGCCGGTGGGATCGCGGGCCCGCCGGCGGCGACGGCGATGGCGTCGTAGGGGGCACCCTCGGGCCAGCCCAGCGTCCCGTCACCCACGTGCACGCGCACGTTCGTGCATCCGGACGCGGCCAGGGCCGCTCGCGCACTCAGCGCGAGAGGCTCGAGCCGCTCCACGGTGTCGACCTGCCTCGCCAGGCGGCTCAGGATGGCGGCCGCATAGCCGGAGCCGGTTCCGATTTCGAGCACCCGCTCCTTCCCGGTCAGATCGAGGGCCTGGACCGTCAGGGCCACGATGTAAGGCTGGGAGATGGTCTGCCCCTCCGCGATCGGGAGTGGGGTGTCGCGGTAGGCGAATTCGGCCAGGTCCCCGGAAACGAAGGGCTCCCGAGGGATGCTTCGAAATGCATCGAGAACCCGGGGATCCACGATGCCCCGTGCCTCGAGCTGGAGCTCGACCATGCGGTTCCGTTCGGTCGATCGGTCCATGCCTCGATGATCCATCAGATCGAGGGCGGACTAGCGATTATTCTCGCAACTTTCGGCCGCCGGACGTCGCGCCTACCCCCGCGTGGTAAGCTCCCCGCCTACGTCCAGGGCGCCTGGACGCACCCCCCCCGCCGGAGGACCTGCCCATGCCCGACCGCACGCGACGCGCCTTCTCGCTCGAGGAGGCGATCCCAATTCTAGAGCATACCCCCCGTGCGATCGATGCCATGCTCCGCGGCCTGCCCGACGATTGGGTCTGCTGCAACGAGGGGGAGGCGACGTTCAGCCCATTCGACGTCGTCGGGCACCTGATCCACGGCGAGCGGACGGACTGGATGCCCCGGGCGCGCATGATCCTCGAGAGCGGAGACGCCCGGACCTTCGAGCCCTTCGACCGATTTGCCCAGCTCACGGCCTGTCAGGGCAAGACGCTCGACGATCTCCTGGAAGAGTTCGCGCGACTCCGTGCCGCGAACCTCGCCTCGCTGCGGATGCTCCGGCTCCTTCCCTCCGATCTCGACCGCCCTGGCCGTCACCCGACGCTCGGCGTCGTCACGATGCGTCAGCTCCTCGCGACCTGGGTCGCGCACGACCTCGACCACATGGTCCAGATCGCGCGGGTCATGGCGCGGCAGTACGCGGACGAGGTCGGTCCGTGGCGCTTGCATCTCAGGATCATCAGCGGGAGCCAGGGATGAACGCGCCGCCCTCCACGCGGACGATCCTCGAGACGCCGCGTCTCACGCTCCGCACGTTCACGCTCGAGGACGCGCCGTTCGCCCACGCGCTCGTGAACGATCCCGACTGGATCGCGAACATCGGCGACCGCGGCGTGCGCACGCTCGAGGACGCCCGCGGCTATCTCGAGCGCGGACCCGTCGCCATGTTCGACCGCCTCGGGTTCAGCCTGTACCTGGTCGCGCTGAGGGAGTCGGGCACACCGATCGGCATGTGTGGCCTGATCCGGCGCCCCGGCCTCGACGACGTCGACATCGGCTTTGCGTTCCTGCCCGCGTTCCGGGGGCAGGGGTACGCGCTCGAGTCGGCGCGCGCGGTGCTCGAGCACGGCATGGCCACGCTCGGACTCACGCGTGTGGTCGCCATCGTATCGCCGGCGAACGCCCCCTCCGTCCGGTTGCTCGAGACCCTCGGATTCGCGTTCGAGCGCCGGATGAAGCTTCCGAACGACGAGTGTGAGCTCCTGCTGTATGGGTTCGGGGGTCCGCCCGCGTCCTGACCGGACCACGAGCGGGTAGCTCGTCCCCGTTCTCAGGAGCTGAGCGTTCGCGATCCCGAGGGTGTGCGAACGTGCGCGACGAGCGCGGGACGCTCGCCCTGCGCCACGGAGACCGGCCCTTCGAATCCGATCCACTCGAGCATGCTGGCGATCGCATCCCGGCGCGGATGAACCAGCTCAAGTCGCTCCAGGGAGAGCCCCACGTCCGGGAGCCGGCCGGCCGGATGGGATCCGCCGGTCCACTGGATCAGCATCGGCGCCACTCCTCCCTCGAGGAGCTCCCCTCCGGCCGGGATCGTGATCGTCCAGGCAAGATCCCCGCGCGTCATGGGCTCGAGCGAGCCTGGCGGGATCGGCGAGACGGCCATGGCCGTGCGCGCGTCGTCCGTTCGCGCGACCCACGCCGCGAGCCTCGGCGCCGAACCTGCCTCGAGGCGGTCGAGCCCGAACCAGCGGGCGTGGCCCGGATCGGGCGCCGTCGGGTTGACGGCGATCACCTCGAGATACATCGCGCCTCCCAACCTGAGCAGCGCGTTGTGCGTCCCCATTCGCGAATGCTCGCCTCCGCGTTGAGGGCCCACCCCGAGCGCCTCCCGCACGCTCGCAATCCCCTCCGCCAGGGTCGGAGCGACGACGACGAGGTGATCGAGGGCGGACCGCATCATCGGGGTCACGTTGTCCCCTCGGGGCGCGCCGCGATCTCGATCGTCTCCTCGGTCCTCAGCGACAGGCTCAACGCCCCATCCAGGCGAGCTTCACCGTGCGCACGGCTCGCCCCGCCTCAAGTCGCAGGAAGTAGACGCCGGCGCCGACCGCCGCGCCCGCTTCGCCGCGCCCGTCCCAGGGGATCCTGTGCAGTCCCGCGGGGAGCGTACCGTCCACGAGCGACCGCACGCGCCTCCCCGCGGCGT
>JAEHDN010000271.1 GCA_016880395.1 Candidatus Eiseniibacteriota bacterium | reverse complement strand
GGTCGTTCCGGTCGTACCGGTCGTTCTTGTAGTGACCCGGCGCGCCCTTCTCCTTGTAGTAGCCGTTCGCGACCGCATGCGGCGGCGGGCCGCCCCTCCAGTGCCTGCGGTAGCTCACCGGCACCACGCGGATCGGGCGCGGAACGGACATGAAGCCGACGTGGACGAACGGGCCGCGCCAGGAGCGCGCGCGATACCAGTACCCGTTGTCTACGAAATACCAGTAGCTGCCGTAGCGATACGCGTCGTGATCGTAGTTGCGCACGTAGTAGACGCGGGTGGAGGGAACCACCACGACGTCGGGCTCGCTGCGGAATATGACCTCACCGCCGCGATACCGATCCCCGATCTGGATCTGGACGCCCACGCTCGTTCCGGCCTTCGCCGGCGGCACGGCCGCCGTCAGCGCGGCCACGACCAGCGCGGCAAGCCCCAAGGTCCATCGATTCATGGCTGATTCCTCCTTGCCTGATTGGGTGTGCGGCCGATCTGCGACCGCCAGGCAGGAGTATGAGCAAGCCATGTGCCAGGGTGGGATAGCGCAAGCGATCTCTAAGCAGATATGAATACATCAGATAAGACCGTGGTCGGATCCGTCCAGCCTGCGCGGGCGTGCGCATCGCGCCACACGCGTGGAACTGGATGCACACCCCCGCGCGAAACGCCCGTAGACTATCGAAGCGTCATCCGGACGCGCCTACACGGGGCTCGTGCACGCGCGGCATTTGCGCGCCGCAGCCGGGATGGTTTCCTTGCACTCGGGGCATTCCTTCGTTGGCGCCGCGGGGCCGGCTGGCGCCAGCTTGAGGAGCGACTTCGTGATCGTGAAGACGACGAACGCAATGATCACGAAGTCGACGACATTCCCGATGAAGGCGCCGTAGGTGATCGCGTTGGCGGGCGTGCCGTCGGGCTTCGTGGTGAGGACCCACTTGAGATCACGCCACGCGCCGCCGGGAATCAGGATGCCGATGACCGGCATGAGGATGTCGCTCACCCAGGAGCTGACGACCTTGCCGATCGCGCCGCCGATGATGACGCCGACCGCGAGGGCGAGAGCATTCGTCTCGAGAAGGAACTTCTTGAATTCGTCGATCATGGCTAGCCTCCTTCCACTGGGTCGCCCTCGGAGCTACGAGGAGGGAACATGCGCCCGCCGCCGTGGATGCGTCAACGCCTTCGCGCCACCTCACCTGCATACACCCTCGCGCTCGGCCGCTCCCCCCGGGGGCCGGCTCCGTCGAGCGCGTAGAGCCCGAAGCGTCCTGCATAGCCTTCGTGCCACTCGAAATTGTCCATGAGGGACCAGTGGAAGTATCCGCGCACATCGGCGCCGGCAGCCCGCGCGTGGTCCAGGGCCGTCAGCGAGGTGCGGATGAAGTCGGAGCGCCACCGGTCGGACGCATCCGCGATTCCGTTCTCCGTCACGAGGAGCGGCAGGCGGAAGCGCGCACATTCACGGAGCGCGATGCGCAGCCCCTCGGGGTAGATCTCCCAGCCCAGGTCGTTGACCGGCGCTCCGGGCCGCGCGGTCATCGCCTCCGAGCCGCCGAGACCGACCTGCCATCGCGTGTAGTAGTTCACGCCGAGGAAATCCGAGGCCGTCGCGAGTGCCTCGACCCGGCGGCGCACCGGGGGCACGCCCGGAATCCAGAGGTCGATCGGCCCCCCCGTGAGCGCGCGCGCCACGGCGACGTTGAACACGCGATGCTGCGCGACCGCCATCACGCGGTCCGCCGGCGACCAGCGGTTCCTCGGCTCGAAGAGCACCCAGTGCTTCGCGGCGCCGGCCAGGACCGCGTGGCCGTCGCCGTCCGAGTCGGCGCGATCGGTTTCGCGCAGCGCCTGCGACGCGAGCCCGTGCGCCTCGAGCAGGTTCGCGATGACGCGGAGCGCCCGCGCGCGATCACGAACCCCGGGGGGAAACGTGCCCGCGTCGTACGCGTAAAAGCCGTACACCTCGGGCTCGTTGACCGTGATCCAGAGATCCACGAGATCGCCGTAGCGCTCGCCGGCCAGCCGCGCGTAGCGCTCGAAGAGCGCGAGGTTCCCGCGCTCCTCCCATCCGCCGCGCGCGAGGAACCACCGGGGGTTGGTGAAATGGTGGAGGGTGACGAGCGGGGTGATGGAGCGATCGCGGCAGCCGGCCAGGATCTCGCGATACCGCCCGAGCGCGGCCTCGTCGAACCGCCCCTCTTCGGGCTCGATGCGGCTCCACTCGAGCGAGAAGCGATAGGCGTTCAGTCCGAGCGCGATGATGCGGTCGAGATCCCGCTCCCAGCGATCCCAGCTTCCGCACGCCTCACCGGCGCAGGCTCCGCCACGCACCATCCCGGGGACCCGCTCCCAGTCCGCCCAGTCGTTGCCGGCGCTCCCGCCCTCGATCTGATACGCGGATGTGGCGACGCCCCAGAGGAATGGGGGAAGGGGCCAAGTCATGGGGCCAGTGTATGGGCCCAGGGGCGAACCTGCTACTATGGACGGCTATGACCCCTCCCGCTCCCATCCGCGTCCTTCTCGTCGGGACGAGTTTCGGCGGCGAGGTCCACGCACCCGGATTCGCTTCCGACCCCGCGTTCCGCCTCGTGGGCGTGGCGAGCGGGCACGAGGAGAACGCGCGCCGCGTGGCCGGCGCCTACGGCATTCCACATGCGACGGCCGACTGGAAGAGGATGCTCGACGAGATCGAGGCGGACCTCGTGGCCATTGCGAGTCCGGTGGATCTCCACTATCCCATGGCGCGCGCCGCGCTCGAGCGGGGACACCATGTGCTCCTCGAGAAGCCCTTCGCGCTGAACGCGGCGCAGGCTCGCGAGCTGGCCGCGCTCGCGAAGGCGCACGACGTGGCCGCGGTCGTGAACCACGAATTCCGCCACAAGCCGGGCCGCGCGGCTCTCGCCCGGTGGATCGCGGACGGGAAGCTCGGCCGCGTGGAGCACATCGTCATGCGCACCCGCCTCCCTGGCTGGGCACGCGATCCCGCGCGGCGCCTCACGTGGCTCACGGAGAAGGATCGCGGGGGCGGCTTCCTGGGCGCGCTCGGATCCCACGACGTGGACCAGCTCACGGTGTACGCGGGCCCGGTTCGGCGCGTGTTTGCACGCCTCCGCAATCTCGCGCCCACCGCTCCCCGCGTGAGCGCGGCTCATCGCGCGATCACGGCCGAGGACTGCTACACCCTGTTCCTCGAGTTCAAGAGCGGCGCCACCGGCCTCATCGACACCTTCGGCGGGGCCCGCCAGCGCTCGGAGACCATCGAGGCGTTCGGCTCGGACGACGCCTTCGTCGTGATGGAGGGAGATCGGATCGGGCGGCCGTCGGCGGGTGGAGGTGTGGAGGATGTCCCCGTTCCCGAGGATCTCCGCCTCGAGCCCACACCGGAAACGCCGCTCCTCGCGCCCTTCAAGGTCAAGGTGGCCATGCTGCGGGACGCGATTCGCGGCGCCGGGAGCGCGTCACCGACCTTCGCGGAAGCCCTCGAGGTGCAGAAGGTCCTGGACGCCGCGCGGAAGAGCGATCAGACCGGCGAGTGGGTCACGGTGGACGACGAGCGAGAGGCTCCCGCGGCGAAGACCGCCAAGGTGGTCAAGACGGCGGCCAGAGCGACGCGCCGCTCCAGCGCGGGCTAGCAGCCCAGCATCCAGAGCGGCGCGAGCATCAGAAGCACGAAGATGATGAACTGGATGATCGGGTCGCGAGGGCTCATGGCCCCCTCACCTTACCTCAGTCGCATGACCCGGATCGTCGATTCCGCATCTCCGGTCGAGAGCTTCACGAAGTAGATCCCCGAGCCCACCACCCGTCCCGCCTCGTCCCGGCCGTTCCACGGGGCCCGGTGGCTCCCCTGAGGCACCGTCGCATCCACGAGCGTCCGGACGAGCTTCCCGCTCGCCGAGTACACGCGGAGCGTCACGTGGCGCTGTGCCGGCAACTCGTAGGCGATGTTGGTCGCGTCGGTGAACGGATTCGGCCTCGCGGGAAGGACCCGCGGCGCCCCCGGCGCCCCTGCCGGAACCGCGGCTACACCGTTGGTGATCTCCGTCGCGGCGGGTGCGCCGCTCCACGAGCCGCTCTCCGCCCGCACGACCTTGATCGCGGCGTCCGACGCGACCCCGCCGATGGCCCGGAACTCGACCTGGAGCCGGATCGGTCCCGATGGAGCATCGCCCAGGCGCACGATCATCACGCGCGCGCTCCTGGGATCGGTTCCGTCGAAGCCCACGTGGTACGCGCT
>JAEHDN010000270.1 GCA_016880395.1 Candidatus Eiseniibacteriota bacterium | reverse complement strand
CGCTCGATCCGCTCCACGTAGTCGGTCGCTTCCGTGACCGGGAGTCCATGGTAGGCGAGATCCGCGAGCGTGGACGCGATCTGTCCTGACGTCTCCAGATGGGTCGGATAGAGTCCGCTCAGGTAGCTCTTCACCGAGGCCACCATGGTCGTGTCGAGGCCCTGCTCGCGCAGGTGGCCGAGCAGCTGGAGCGCGAGATCCATGGCGCGACGAGTGGAGTCCGTCTTCGTGAAGCTCGAGATCGCGACGGAGCCCGGCTGGCCGAGGCGCATCGTGCGGCAGCGCACGCCGTAGGTGAGCCCGCTCTTGGTGCGCAGCTCGCTGTTCAGGATGGACGTGAAGCGCCCCCCGAACGCGGTGTTGGCGACATCGACGACGTCCCGGTCGGGATCCTTGCGCGCGATGCCGCGGTTTCCCATCCAGAAGTAGGTCTGGGTCGCGTCGGGCTTGTCCACGAGCAGCACCCGCCGTCCGTGCACGCTCGGAGGATCCGGCACGGTGGGCAGCGGCGCGGCCGCGCGCGGCCAGTCCTCGAACGCGGCCTTGAGGCGCGACTCCATGCGTCGCGAATCGAAGTCCCCCACCACGGTCACGATCAGACGATCGCCGCCGAAGCGCTCGCGGTAGCACGCGAGCACATCGTCGCGCGTGATGCGCGCCACGGTCGCCTCATCCCCGTCGACGGGGCGGCCGTAGGGGTGGTCCGGGAAGAGGAAGGCGAGGCCGTAATCGCCCAGCACGCCCCACGGGTCGTCCTTCTCGGAGCGCAGCTCGTCGACCGTCTGCCGACTCAGCTTCACGAACTCGGAGTCCGGGAAGAGCGGACGGCGGAGGACGTCGCGGAGAAGGTCCAGCATGAGGACTTCGTCCCGCGCGAGGAACTCGCCCGAGACCCAGAAGATCTCGTAGGAGGCCCCGCTCCCGAACGAGGCGCCGGCTCCGTCGGTGGCCTCGGAGATGTCCCGCGCGGAGCGCTTCCCCGCCCCCTTCCGGAGCATGTCTCCCGTCAAGGCCGCGAGTCCTTCCTTTCCGGGCGGATCGGTGATCGACCCGCCGCGCACGAACGCGTGGAACGCGATGAGCGGAAGATCGTGCTTCTCCGCGAGCACGAGATGCGCGCCGTTCGCGAGAGTGACCTCGCGCGTGCGCGGGAGGTGGATCTCCGCGGCAGCCGGTGTCGGGAGCGCGCAGCGAGCGAGGAGGGCGGCCATCACGGCCGCGCGAGCGAGCTTCACGGCTTCGCCTTCTTCGAGGACGCCGACGTCTGGACCTCGGGAAGGAGCACCCCGACCGTCCTGTTCCGCTCGGTGAAGATCCGCCGCGCCGCTTCCTGGACCATGCGCCGCGTGACCTTCTCGTAGCGCGCGGGCGCCGAGAAGAGCATCCGGTAGTCGCCGCGGAGCGTTTCGTAGCTTCCGAGCGCGGACGCCTTGCCGTCGATCGTCTCGAGCGACTGCCAGTACCCGGCGAGCTGGATCGTCTTCGCCTTGCGCAGCTCGGCCTCCGTGACGCCGTCGCGCGCGACCCGACCCAGCTCGTCGACGAGCGATGATTCGGCCGCCGCCGCGCCCCGCTCGGGGGTCACGGTGACGTAGAACGCGTAGACGCCCGGATCGAATCCCCTCTGGAGCCAGGAATCCACGTCCACCGCCACGCGATCTCCGTCCACCATGCGCCGGTAGAGACGGGACGATTCGCCGGACGTCAGGATCGTGTCGAGCAGCTCCTCCGCCTCGGCGTCCGGGCCGTTGGCGGGCCCGGCGTGGAACGCGACTTCGAGGAGGGGCACCGGCGCGGGGCGCCGCACCACCACGCGACGCTCGCCGAGCTGCGGCGGCTCGATGGTCCGTACCGCGGGTGGCGCCGGCTGCGCGGGGATCGGGCCGAAGTAGCGCTCCGCGAGAGCGTCGACCTCCGCCGGCGTGACGTCGCCGACGACCACGAGCACGGCGTTGTTGGGCGCGTAGTACGTGCGGAAGTAATCCTTCAGGTCGGTCATGGTCCAGCGCTCGATATCGCTCGGCCAGCCGATGGTCGGGATCTGATAGGGATGGGCCTCGAAGACCGTGGCGAGCACGGACTCGTCCAGGAACTCACGGCCGTTGTTGTCGACGCTCGTCCGCCGCTCGGAGGTCACCACCTCCCGCTCGCTCCGCACCTTGGTCGAGTCGAAGGTGAGGCAGCACATCCGGTCCGCCTCCATCCGGGCGACCAGCTCGAGCGCGCTCTTCGCGAACCAGTCCGAGTAGACCGTCACGTCCTGCGTCGTGTAGGCGTTGTTGGCCCCGCCGTTCGCCTCCATGGTCCGGTCGAACTCGCCGCTCGGATAGTTCTTCGAGCCGAGGAACATCATGTGCTCGAAGAAGTGCGAGAGCCCGGTGATGCCGTTGTGCTCGTTGCGGCTGCCGACCTTGTGCCACGTGTAGAGCGCGATGTTGGGGATGTCGTGGTCCGGCCAGACGATCACCCGGAGCCCGTTCGGGAGCGTGCGCGCGGTGATGTCGGCCCCGGCGGGGAGCTTCCGCGGGGAGGGCGCGGGCCGAGGCTGGGCGCACGCGGTAGTCGGGGCGGCGAGGAGCGAGGCGCTGAGGAGCGATGCGCTCCAGAGCGGAGCCGCCAGGAGCGCCGCGGGGAGGAGCGAGGCGGCGAGGTACGCTGCCCCGGAAGCGAGCGCGCCCCTGTGGGATGGCCCATCGACCCGACGCGTCATGTGCGTTCCTCGAAACACCTGCCCCCGGTCCTCCGTAAGGTCGTGGAGTCTAGAGCCCGCGGAGGCGCGTGTCACGCGCGGCCGGCGGTCGTCTATAGTGGACGCCAATCGGGACGCGGCGCCCGGGGCGGCGAGATCGCCGCCGGGGTTCGCCGCCGGACGACAGGGGAGGAAGCCGATGCCGACCATGCACGAGGTCGATTACGAGATCATCGGGGACGACATGCAGTTCGTCCGGATCATCCTGGATCCGGGCGAGGCGGTCGTGGCCGAGGCGGGCGGGATGATGTACCTCGAGGACGGGATCCAGATGGACACGGTCTTCGGGGACGGCTCGCAGCCGAATCAGGACTTCATCGGGAAGCTGATGGGGGCCGGCAAGCGGCTCCTCACCGGCGAGTCGCTCTTCATGACGGTCTACCACAACGAGGCCCGGGAGCGAAAAGTCGTCGCGTTCGCCGCACCCTACCCCGGGAAGATCGAGCCGCTCGATCTGTCGCAGCTCGGCGGGGAGATCATCGCGCAGAAGGATTCCTTCCTCGCGGCCGCGAAGGGCGTGAGCATCGGCATCGCGTTCCAGCGCCGCTTCGGCGTCGGGCTCTTCGGCGGCGAGGGATTCATCATGCAGCGGCTGACCGGCGACGGCTGGGCGTTCGTGCATGCCGGGGGCACGCTCGAGAAGCGCACGCTCACGTCCGGCGAGACGCTCCGCGTCGACACGGGCTGCCTGGTGGCGCTCCAGCCATCGGTCTCGTACGACATCCAGTACGTGGGCAAGCTGAAGACCGCGATCTTCGGCGGCGAGGGGCTCTTCTACGCGACGCTCCGGGGGCCGGGCACGGTGTGGCTCCAGTCGCTCCCCTTCAGCCGGCTCGCGAGCCGCATCTACGCCGCCGCGCCTCAGGCCGGAGGGCGTCGCCGCGAGGAGGGTTCGCTCCTCGGCGGGCTCGGAAACCTGCTGGACGGCGACGGGCAGTAGGGGCGCATCGCTAGAGCTTTCGCTCCCGCAAAGTGACCGTGCCCGAGCCGGTCTCGATCTCGATCGTGCCGTGCCCGTCGCCGATCCGTCCGACCAGCGCGTCGTGCTTGCGCACCTGAGTCTCGAGCGCCAGCTCGGAATGGATCCCCCCGCTTCCCGTCTCGACCGAGAGCTGCGCGCCCACGCCGTGCGGGAAGGAAACCGTCACGTCGCCGCTCCCGGATTCCACCACGAGCATGGAGACGTCCTCGCTCAGATCGAGATCGATCGACCCCGAGCCTGTGTCGAGCGTGACCGACTTCGCCTGGACGCTCTCGAGCGCGATCGATCCGGAGCCGGTGTCGATCGCGACCGAGGCGGCGCTCAGGCTCTCGCCGCTCACATCGCCCGAGCCCGTATCCACCGCGATGTCGCCGCGCGTATGCACGTCGCGCAGATGGACGCGGCCCGAGCCCGTGTCGACTCCGATCGCTCCCTCGCAGCCGACCACGTCCACGCTGCCGGACCCGATGTCCGCATGGAAGGCGCCGTGGAGCTCAACCGCCCGGATCGGCATGGACGCGCCGTCCAGCGTCAGGTCCGCGTCGACGCGCGAGACCGACGCCTCACCGTGGCCCCAGCGGACGATCAGGTCCGTTCCCGGCGGAACGAGGAGCTTCACGTCCGCGCTCGCTTCGACGCCCGGGCCGCGGCCGGAGAGGGTCACCTTGCGCCCGCGCTCGTGGCCGTCCCGGTCGTCGCCGAAGGTGCCGTCGTCGCTCACCCGCATCGTGGAGGTCGAGTGGGACCCCATCGAGGGGACGACGACCCGGTCGCCCGGGTAGAGGACGCGGAGCGCCTCGCGGCCCCGGACCGTCCCCTTCTCGACCTTGAGCCGGGACGCGTCCGCTCCCCGGAGCGTCACCTCCGCCACGACCGAGGACGCCGTCCCGGGCAGGATCTCGAGCGATCCCACGAGGTTGTACACGGTGACGTTGCGGCCGGTGAGGGCGTACCGGACGGGGTCGACCGAGGCCCCGGCGCTCGCCGCCGCCAGGGCGGCTCCGGCGAGGACGAGGATCAGGATCCTGAGAAGCCCCGTGCCGTGGGCTCCGGCGATCGGGCGTCCAGCTCGTGCGCTCATGCGTCGCTCCTTTCGATTGTGGGGTCGGTGGGACGCTGGGTAAGACGGCCCAGGGCCCGAAAACGTTGGGGCCCGGCGGGGGCCGCTCCCCTAGACTTCCTACGCGGCCCCGCGCGGGCCCGGTTCCAACCCTTTGCCGCCCCGGACGGTCCAAGCCGATGACACTGGGGCCCGTGAGACTTCAGGAGTGACCGCGTCAACCACACTCGGACGAGCCGTGCCGCAGGCCATCGATAGGACCGATGTCGCGCTCGCCCAGGATGGCGACACCCGCGCGTTCGAGAGGCTCTATCGAGCCCACGTCGCGCGCGTCCACGGACTCGCCCGCCGGATGATCGGTCCGGCGCACGCCGCCGAGATCACGCAGGACGTGTTCGTCCGGGCGTGGGAGAAGCTGGGCACCTTCCGCGGCGAGGCGGCCTTCGGAACCTGGCTCCACCGGGTGGCCGTGAACGTGGTGCTCCATCGCCGCGCCGCGCTCAAGCTGGAGCGCGCCCGCTTCGGCGAGGACGAGGAGACGCTCGACATCCTCCCCGCTCCCGTGCGCCACGCGACGGCCGAGTTCGGCATGGACTTCGACCGGGCGATCGAGAAGCTCCCGGACGGGGCACGCGTGGTGTTCGTCCTCCACGACGTGGAGGGATTCAAGCACGAGGAGATCGCCTCCTTCCTCGGGATCACCTCGGGCACAACCAAGGCGCAGCTGCACCGGGCGCGGATGATCCTGCGCCAGCACCTGACGCGATGAGACGGAAGGGACCATGAGCGACCGCTACACCGATCGCATCTCGGACTATCTCGACGGCACCCTCGACGAAGGGACGCGCCGGCAGGTGGAGCGCCATCTCGTCTCGTGCACGGAGTGCGCCGCCCTCCTTGCCGACCTCGATCGCGTCGTGGCGCGCGCGCGCGCCATGGCCGAGGCGGACGACGCACCCGGCGAGGATCTGTGGCCCGGCATCGAGGCGAAGCTCCGGCGCGCCGCCGAGGCGCCGCTCGCCGACCTGGGGCGGATCGCGCCCCTCCCGTCGCCGCGCCGCGCGGCGAGCCGTCGGATCTCCTTCACGATCCCCCAGCTCGCGGCCGCTTGCCTCGCGCTCGCGGTTGTCTCCGGAACCGGGGCCTGGATCCTCGCGCGCGACCGCGACCGTCCGGCGCCCGCGGCCACGGTCCTGAACGCTCCGGCCGCCGCGACCCTCGCGGGGAGCCAGGACGCGATCCGCGACGTGGCCAAGCTCAAGGAGGTGCTCGCTTCTCGCCGGAACGAGCTCGATCCCGCGACGGTCCGCTCGCTCGAGGAGAGCCTGCTCGCCATCGACACCGCGATCCGCCAAGGGCAGCTCGCGCTCGAGGCGGATCCCAAGAACCCTTACCTGCGCGACCACCTCGACGGCACGATGCGGCGCAAGGTCGATCTCATGCGCCGCGCCACCATGCTCGCGAGCGCGAACTAGCGATCCGGAGACCCATCACACCATGAGCCTGCCCGTCGTCCTCGCCGCAGCCGCCGTCCTCTCGCTCGGAACCGACGTCGACACCACCTTCGCCGTGAAGCCGGGAGCCACGCTCCAGGTGGAGAACTTCGCCGGAGAGGTCGTCCTGACCGTGTGGCCGAAGAGCGCGGTGCGCATCGAGGCCGGCGAGTCCTCGGGAGAGCGCATCGTCGTGACGCCCGGACCGCGCGGCCTCTCGATCAAGACGGATTCCCGGCACGCCGCGGAGCGCTCGGTCGATCTCAAGATCACGGTCCCGTCCTGGATGGATCTCGACGTCGAGGGCGTCCAGACGGACGTCACGATCGACGGCGCGCGCGGTCGCGTGCGGGTCGCGACCATCCACGGCGACATCGCGGTCTCCGGCGGGCGGGGGCAGATCGAGCTGAACGCGGTGGATCAGGACATCCATCTCGCCGACGCCTCCGGGGTCGTGGTCTCGGAGACCGTCAACGGCGATCTCACGCTCCAGCGAATCGAGTCGGACAGCGTCGACGTCTCGACCGTGAACGGCGGGATCTTCTACGACGGCACGATCCGGAACCGGGGCGTCTACCGGTTCACGAGCCACAACGGCGACATCGCCGTCGCCATGCCCGTCGCCGCGAGCGCGACGGTGAACGTCTCCACATTCTCGGGCGAGTTCGCCTCGGACTTCCCGGTGACGCTCCAGGAGTCCCGCCCCGGCCGGAGGTTCTGCTTCACGCTCGGACGAGGGGGAGCGCGCGTGGATCTCGAGTCATTCCAGGGAACGATCCACGTCTTCCGCCCCGGCACGCGCGGTCCCATCACCGACGTCGAGAAGGAGACGATCGAGCGCGTGAACGAGCGGCTCGAGCGGGCGAAGGAGAAGCTCGAGAAGGCCAAGCACGAGATGAAGCACAACAAGAAATACAGCCACGTGGACGGGGACGACGATGACGACGAGGAGGACGACGGCGAGTAGCGGTCGGCGCGCCCGGGCGGTCGCCGGCGCGCGAAGGGCGGCCTAGGCGGCGGTCAAGGCTTGGCCTTCCTGTACGGCCGGTAGACCGGCTCCCAGATCATGCCGCGCACGCGGGCCTCCACCTGCGCGGGAGTCCGCTCGGGCGCGGCCCCGGAGGAGACGAGGGCGTTGGCGACGGCGAGAGCGACCTGGAAGGACACCTCGCGAAGCCTGGAGAGCGGCGGGTAGATCGAGGCTCCGGGCCGCCCGCTCCGCTCGGTGCACTCGAACACGGCGCGTCCCGCGGCCGCGAACGCCTCGTCGGTGAGATGCCTCGCCTCGACGGCGATGGCCCCGAGACCGACGCCGGGAAAGACGAGGGCGTTGTTCCCCTGGCCGATCTCGTGCACGACCCCGAGGAGATCGACCGCCGGGAAGGGGCTCCCGGTGCCGACCACGGCCGCTCCCTCCGTCCAGCGGAGGAGATTCTCGGGCGTGGCCTCGCTCTTGGACGTGGGATTCGAGATGGGAAGGATCACGGGCCGCTCGCACCGCTGCCGCATCGATTTCACGATCGGCTCGGTGAACGCGCCCGGCTGTCCCGACGCGCCAATCAGGATCGTGGGATGGAAGCTCGAGACAACCTCCTCGAGCGGCACCCTCCCGTTTCCCCGGTACCCCCAGCTCCGGACCAGATCCGGAGCGGTCGCGATCGCGGCCTTCTCCGCCTCGAGGCCGGGACGATCGCCGATGATGAGCCCCTTCGAGTCGAGGCAGAGGACGCGCGCGTTGAGCTCGCCGCTCGGCACGCCCGCCTCGGCGAGTGCGCGGCGCACAGCGAGGGCGCAGCCGGCGCCCGAAGCCCCCGCGCCGAAGAAGACGATCCGCTCGTCCTCGAGCGTGCGTCCGACCTGACGGAGCGCGCTCCGGATCCCGGCCATGACCACGGCGCCGGTCCCCTCGATGTCGTCGTTGAAGGAGAGGATGCGGTTCCGGTACCGAGCCAGCACGCGGAAGGCGTTCCGGTTGGAGAAGTCCTCCCACTGGAGGAGCGCCCGCGGGAACACCTCCTGGATGGCCTCGACCACCTCGTCGATCAGCTCGTCGTACTCCGCGCCGCGGAGCCGCCGGCGCGGCACGCCGAGGTAGAGCGGATCGTCGAGGAGGTCCTGGTTGTCCGTCCCCACGTCGATGTCGAGCGGCAGGCAGTGAGCCGGATGGATGCCCGCCCCCGCCGTGTAGAGCGCGAGCTTCCCGATCGGGATCCCCATGCCTCCCACGCCCTGGTCGCCGATCCCGAGGATCGCCTCGTTGTCGGTCGCGACGATCACCCTCGCGTCCGGATAGGGCGCGTGGCGCAGGATGGAGGCGATCCGGCCGCGATCCTCGATGGACACGTAGACCCCGCGCGGCCTGCGATAGATGTGGCTGAACTGCTCGCAGACCTTGCCCACGGTCGGCGTGTAGACGATGGGGGTCATCTCCTCGAGATGGTCGAGGAGGAGGCGGTAGAAGAGGGTCTCGTTCCGGTCCTGGAGCGCCGCGAGGAACAGGTACCGTTGCACCTCGGTGCCCGAGCGGAGATAGTTCTCGTACGCGCGGGCACGCTGCTCCTCCTCGGTCGCGACACCCGGCGGCAGGAGGCCGCGCAGTCCGAGCACGTCGCGCTCCTCGAGCGTGAAGCAGGTCCCCTTGTTGAGGAGCGGATCGTCCTGGAGCGCCTCTCCGGTCG
>JAEHDN010000269.1 GCA_016880395.1 Candidatus Eiseniibacteriota bacterium | reverse complement strand
CACGTAGACCACGGCCTCGATGTCCTCGCCGTTCACGTGGAAGATCGGCACCTGGAGCATGCGCGCGACGTCCGTCGCGTAGGGTGTGGAGCGGCCCTCCTCCGGAAGCGTGGTGAAGCCGATCTGGTTGTTCACGATGACGTGGAGCGTCCCGCCCGTCCGGTACCCGGCGAGCTGGCTCATGTTGAGCACTTCCTGCACCACGCCCTCGCCTGCGAACGCGGCGTCGCCGTGAATGAGGAGCACCATGCCCTTGTCGCCGGTCCGATCGCCGACGCGATCCTGCTTCGCGCGCATGCGGCCGATCGCGACCGGATCCACGTACTCGAGATGGCTCGGGTTGTAGCAGAGCGAGAGGTGGATCGCGCGACCGCTCTCGGTGGTGAGGTCCACGCTGTACCCCAGGTGGTACTTAACGTCGCCGCGCCCCAGGTACATCTCCGGATCGGCGTCCTCGAACTCGTGGAAGATCCGCCGCGGCGCCTTGCGCATCACGTTCGCGAGGACGTTGAGCCGCCCGCGGTGGGCCATGCCGACCACGATCTCGCTCAACCCCTGGCCCGTTCCCGTCTCGATGACGAGGTCGAGGAGCGGGATCAGGGACTCGGAGCCCTCCACGGAAAAGCTCTTCGAGCCGATATACTTCTTCTGGATGAAGTCCTCGAAGACCTCCGTCTCGGTGAGCCGGCGGAGGATCTTCACCTGCTCGTCGCGCGAGAGGCGCGCGCGATTCTCGGAGCGCTCCATGCGGTGCTGGAGCCACTCGCGGATCGAGGTGTCCTCCACGTGGAGGAACTGCGCGCCGACCGACCCGCAGTAGGTGCGGCGCAGCCGGTCGAGGATCTGGCGCATGGGAACGGGTGCTCCGCCCGAGATGGGATCGGCGATCGGACGGTCGAGGTCGTCTTCCGTGAAGCCGAAGTAGGCAGGCTCGAGGTCGCGCGGCATGGGTCTCGGCGCGCCGAGCGGGTCCACCTTGGCGATCAGGTGGCCGCGCGCACGAAAGCTCCGGAAGAGCGCCTCGGCGCTCCGCGCGAAATCCACGGTCGCGTCGGCGTCGGCCGCCGCGGGTCGCGCGCCGTCTCCGGAGCCCGTAGGCTCGCGCGAGACGAAGGTGCCGATCATCCCGTCGCCGTCGCCGTTCTCCGGACGCGTCGTCGCGCGTCCGAAGAGGCGCTGGCGCGGGAAGGTGGGCGCGAGCTGCGGCCGGGAAGCAAAGCCGTTGGCTTCCTCGCCGAGCGACTCGAAGTACTGCCGCCAGGCGTCGGGCACGGAGCCGGGGTCGCGCAGGAAATCGGCATAGAGGGCCTCCACGAACGGGAGGCTCAGCGTGTTGGGGCTCTGAGGGTCGAAATCGGACATAATCCTCGCTCGAACGGTGCCTGAGATGTTTGGATGGCTCGCCTGCCGATACGCTTCGCGGTCGGGCCGGGGAGATTGGTTCCGGGGGGCGGTGGGCCGAAAAAAACCGGCCGTCCACGCCGGGCCGACTATCATGCCAGAGCGGGGCAGGCGGTTCATCAACTTAGTCGATTGCAATATCGACGCTTCCGGCCGGTTCCGGGGCCCAATCGGGTCCGGGCCGGCGCTTCGTGCGGAGGCCGTGTGATCTCCAGCATCGATCCAGTAACAGGCGAGACCATAGCGACTTACGAGGAGATGCCCCTCTCCGAGGTGGCCCAGGCCGTCGAGGCCGCGGATCGGGCTCACCAGTCGTGGAGCCGTCTCGAGTTCGCGGCGCGCGCCCTGCCGATGAAGCGTGCCGCCGCGCTCCTCGAGGAACGGAAGGACGCGCTCGCACTCCTCATGGCTCGCGAGATGGGAAAGCCGCTCGCGCAGGGAATCTCCGAGGCGGAGAAGTGCGCCTGGGTCTGCCGGCACTACGCCGAGCACGCCCACTCGTTCCTCGTCCCGGAGCCGATCGCGACCGACGCCGCGAAGAGCTATGTCACGTTCCAGCCGCTCGGCGTCGTGCTGGGCGTCATGCCGTGGAACTTTCCCTTCTGGCAGGTTTTTCGCTTCGCCGCTCCGGCGCTGATGGCCGGGAACGCGTGCCTGCTCAAGCACGCGTCCAACGTCTCGGGGTGCGCGCTCGCGATCGGCGACATCGCTCGCGACGCCGGATTTCCGGAAGGTCTCTTCGGTGTGCTCCTCATCCGGGCGGAAGCCGTCACGCGCGTGCTCGAGATGCCGCTCGTGCGCGCGGCCGCGCTGACGGGAAGCTCGGTCGCCGGGCGCTCGATCGCGTCCCAGGCTGGGCGGATGCTCAAGAAGTGCGTGCTCGAGCTGGGCGGGAGCGATCCCTACGTCGTGCTCGAGGACGCCGAGCTGGGCCCCACCGTGGAGACCTGCGTTGCGTCGCGGCTCATCAACGGCGGGCAGAGCTGCATCGCCGCGAAACGGTTCATCGTGGTGCGCTCCCTCGAGCACGCATTCACCGAGCGCATGGTGGACGCCATGCGCGAGCGAACGCAGGGGAACCCGACCGAGCCCGGGATCGACATCGGTCCTCTCGCGCGCCGGGACCTGCGCGACCAGGTCCATGCGCAGGTGACGGAGAGCGTTCGGCGCGGAGCGGTGCGTGCGCTCGGCGGCATGGTTCCGCCCGGAGCGGGCGCGTTCTATCCGCCGACCGTGCTCACGGGAGTGCGTCCCGGGATGCCGGCGTACGACGAGGAGACCTTCGGCCCCGTGGCCGCGGTGATCGTGGCCGAGGACGAGGCCGACGCGATCCGGATCGCGAACGACAGTCCCTTCGGCCTCGGCGCCGCCGTGTTCACGCGCGATCGCGCGCGCGGGGAGCGGATCGCGGCCGAGGAGATCCAGGCCGGCTCCTGCTTCGTGAACGCGTACGTGCGCTCCGATCCGCGTCTCCCGTTCGGCGGCATCAAGGAATCGGGCTACGGACGGGAGCTCTCCCACTTCGGCATCCGGGAGTTCGTGAACATCAAGACGGTTTACATCGCTTGATCCGCATCCAGAACGTCGCTTACTCCATCGGAGCCCGCACCCTCTTCTCCGACATCACCTGGGCCATCGGGCCCGGGGATCGGATCGCGCTCGTCGGACCGAACGGCGCGGGCAAGACGACCCTCCTTCGCATCATGCTCGGCGAGTACACGCCCGACACCGGCGTGCGCGTCCTCTCCAAGGGAACCCGCCTCGGGTACCTGCCCCAGGAGGCAGCCGAGACGTTCGAGGGCACCGTGCTCGATCGCGCGCTCGAGGCGCACCGCCACCTCCTCGAGATGCGCGAGGAGCTGGATGCGCTCTACGCCGACATGGCGACCACGCCGCCCGACGATCCTGAGCTGCCCGCGCTCCTCGACCGCGCAGGTGAGCTGCAGCATCACCTCGAGCTCCATGACGAGCACGCGATCGAGCCCGAGGCGCGGCGCGTGCTCGGCGGTCTCGGATTCTCGCCCGAGGACCAGGACCGGCCGCTCTCCGAGTTCTCGGGCGGATGGCGCATGCGCGCCGCGCTCGCGGCGCTCCTCCTCACCGATCCCACTGTGCTCTTCCTCGACGAGCCGACGAACCATCTCGACCTGCCCGCGCTCGAGTGGCTCGAGGACTACCTCGAGACGTTCCGGGGCGGGCTCGTCGTGGTCTCGCACGACCGGGTCTTCCTCGACCACGTCGCGACCGAGATCCGGGAGCTGGACCAGGGAGCGCTCCAGGAATACGCGATGAGCTTCACCGGGTACCTCGAGGAGCGGGAGAATCGCCGGGCGCGTATCGAGGAGCAGAACGTCCAGCTCGAGAAGAAGATCGCGCAGCTCTCGCGCTTCGCGGAGCGCTTCGGCGCGAAAGCGTCGAAGGCGGCCCAGGCGCAGAGCAAGCGGAAGCAGGTGGAGCGACTGAAGCGGCTCCACGTGGTCCTCCCACGCCGCCCCCGCGGGATCCGCTTCCAGTTCCCGCCGCCGCCGCACGTGGGGCGCTCGCTCATCCGGCTCGAGGACGCGTCGTTCGGATACGACAAGCGCGACGTGTTCTCCGGCGCGTCGTTCGAGATCGAGCGCGGCGAGAAGGTGGCGATCGTCGGGGCGAACGGGGCGGGGAAGACGACGCTGCTGCGCATCATCGCGGGCCAGCTCGACCCGCGGCGCGGCGAGCGGGAGATTCACCAGGCGGCGCGGCCAGCGTTCTTCGCCCAGCACGCTGCCGAGATCCTGGACGGGAAGCTCACCGTCCTCGAGGCGGTCGACGAGGTCGCGACCGACGACGCGCGCCCGCGCCTCAGATCGCTCCTCGGGAGCTTCCTGTTCATCGGCGACGACGTGTTCAAGCACTGCCGCGTCCTCTCGGGGGGCGAGCGGCAGCGGGTCGCGATCGCACGGCTTCTCCTCCAGCCGACGAACCTCTTGCTCCTCGACGAGCCGACGCACCATCTGGACCTGGCCGGAAAGGAAGTCCTCGAGGATGCGCTCGGCCAGTATCCAGGCGCGATCGTGGTCGTCACGCACGACCGCTCGCTCATGGCTCGTCTCGCGACCCGCATCCTCGCGGTGAGGGACGGGCGCGTCGAGCTCTACCCGGGCGGGTACAACGATTACGAGGCGGCACGCTTGGCGGAGGCGGACGGGTCGGCTCCCGCGGCGGGCAAGGCCGCGGCCACGCCACGAGGACCGGCCTCGGCGTCGCCCACCGCCAAGGCGCCGGCCAAGAGCCAGCCCGCGGCCAGGAGCCCGCAGCAGGATGCGCTCCGGCGCGACGAGAAGCGGCGCGCGGCGGAGTCGAAGAAGCGCGCGCAGGAGATCGAGCGGCTCGAGCGGGAGATCGAGGGGAAGGAGGTCGAGCTCAAGGGGCTGGAGACAGCGCTGGCGGATCCCGACGTCTACGCCGAGCCCGCGCGGTCCCGCGATCTCCTGGCCCGCTATGAGAAGATCAAAAGCGATCTCGAGGCGTCCTGGCGGCGGCTCGAGGATCTGAGCGAGGCCAGGCCCTAGTCACGCGAGGGGCGGGCGTGGCACACTCACCCCCCTCCCGACATCCATGCCAGGAGCGATCATGCCGGACCATCGCGGGCACATGGCAGCGCCCAAGCTTGGAAACCCCTCCTCGGCGACGACCTCGACGAGGAGCCACTGGCGCTCGCTCCCCCCCGATATCCTCGACCAGGCGTGCAAGCGCGTGCGGATCATGATCGTGTCGGTCGGCCTTCTCTGGCTCATCGCGATCGCGATGGATACGATCGTCGCGCGACTCCTGGGGCACCACCACATGAGCAGCATGATGATCATGCTGGACCGGTACCCGGGGAACGTCATCGCGTGGACCGGGGTCGCGTTCGCGTTCGTGGCGCTCCTCCTGACGCGCCACTTCACCGGGAGGCCGTACGCGCTGATCAACATCGGGCTCGGCTACCAGATCTTCGTGGCAGCGCTCGTCGCGCTCCTGACCAACATCACGCCGCAATTCAGCGAGGGGCGGATCTCCTGGCTCTGCTTGATCATCCTCATCCAGCCGGCGGTCGTGCCCGCGGCTCCGATCAAGACGCTCTTCGCGTCGCTTCTGATCGCGACCATGGATCCGCTCGCCGTGTGGCTGGCCCATCTGAGGGGCGTGCCGATCCACGCCGACGCCTTCTCGCTCGCCTGGGCGTTCCTGCCGAATTACATCTCGGTCGGGCTCGCCATGCTGCCGGCCAAGATCATCATGCATCTCGGACGCGAGGTGAACCAGGCGCGCGCGCTGGGGAACTACCTTCTCGGGGACCTCCTCGGCCGTGGCGGGATGGGCGAGGTCTACCGCGCGAGGCACCGCATGCTGGCCCGGCCCGCCGCGATCAAGCTGATCCGGCCGGAGGCGCTCGGCGCGGCGGACCTGGCGTCGGGGCAGGCCATGATCCAGCGGTTCCGTCGCGAGGCGCAGGCTGCGGCGTCGCTGCGATCGCCGCACACGATCGGGCTCTATGACTTCGGCGTGACGGACGAGGGGACGTTCTACTACGTGATGGAGCTGCTCGAGGGCTTCGACCTCGAGACGCTGGTCAGGCGCTTCGGGCCGGTGTCGCCGGGGCGCGCGATCCATCTCCTCCGCCACGCGTGCCAGTCGCTCGCGGAGGCGCATGCCCGCGGCCTCATCCACCGCGACGTGAAGCCGTCGAACATCTACACCTGCCGGCTCGGGCTCCGGGTCGACTTCGTGAAGGTGCTCGATTTCGGGCTCGTGAAGGTCCCGCGCGACCATGAGGACGGCGGCGGCACCGTGCTGATGACGAATCCCGACGTGACGACGGGCACGCCCGCGTTCATGGCTCCCGAGATGGCTCTCGGGGAGAGCGTCGACCACCGCGTGGACCTCTACGCGCTCGGTTGCGTCGGGTACTGGCTCCTCACGGGGCGCCTCGTCTTCGAGGCGGACACGCCCGTCAAGATGATGCTCCAGCACATCCAGACGCCGCCGAGGCCTCCCTCGGAGTACAGCGAGGAGGAGGTGCCGGCGGAGCTGGACCAGGCGCTGCTCCGCTGCCTCGCGAAGAAGCCCGACGACCGCCCGCAGAGCGCGGAGGAGATGCTGCGGCTCCTGGCGTCGATCCCGGTCCGGGAGCGTTGGACGAGGGACAAGGCCACCGCGTGGTGGGATCTCCACATGCCCGCCGCCGCCCCGGCCACGAAGCTCCGCGAAGACACCCCGCTCGCCACGATGCACGTGGCGAAGTAGCCTCCGCCGGCCGGCTCAGGGCCGCCTACGTTCCGAGCCGCGCCAGCTTCTTCAGCACGGCCGCGCTCTCGGGATCGCCGGGCGCGACCTCATGGAGCCGCAGGGCCGTCGCGCGCGCCTGCTTCAAGTAGCCGCTTCCATAGAATATCGCCATCCAATAGCGGAGCGCGTCCGGGTCGCGCGGCGAGGTGCCGAACGCGCGGTACGCGCACGAATCGAGAGCGGCCCATCGCGTCGGCTGGGCCAGCACGCGCGCGGTGGCGTCGAGAGCGACATCCCGCGGCCAGGGTGGCGCGGCCGCGAGAACCCGCTCGGCTCCCGACTCGTCGTGCTGCGCGAGCAGGATCATCGCCGCCAGCCGCAGATCGTAGGACCTCGGGAGCGCTTCGGGCTCCGTCCGCGCGAGACGATCGAGGATCCGAAGCGCTCGTATCGGCTCGCCCGTGGCCGCCACGCCGCGCGCGTAGGTCCCGATCACCATGCGCACCTCCGCTACGTCGGGAGGCGCGCCGGTCGAGTGGAACGAGGGCGTGTCCGGGTCGATCGCCACGAGGTCGCGTCGCTCGGTGATCCGAAGCAGGATCTCGTGGGGAGCGCCGCCGAGCCGCTCCTCCGGGTCGAGCACCCGGATGGCGGGGTCGTTGTACCAGACGCGGATCGCCTGGCCGTCGTGGAGCGTTCCATGGATGCCCGCCATGCCGCTCGCGGCCACGGAGACCAGCACGTGCGAGCCGCGGGGCAGTGTGGGATAGAGGTAGCGGAATCGCCGCTCGATGTCGCGTGTGGCCCGCTCGCCGGTGATGAAGCTCCGCTCGGTCAGGAGGGCGCCGCTCGGGTCCTCGACGCCGCGGCTCCAGAGGCCGAGGGCCAGAAACACGGCGAGCCCAGCCGATGCGATCGCCACGGGCGCGCGCGCGAGCGCAACGCCGAGTGCGATCGACAGGCCCAGGGCCGGAATGCAGATGAAGTACGCGGCCCATCGCCGGATCACGAGCGACGGGAGGAGGAGGGCCGGGATCGCGATCAGCGCGCCGAGGAGGAGTGCGCGCGGGATCGTGAGCGTGCCGGATGCCGACGCCGATTCCGCGGTCGCCGCCTCGCTCGCGCGCTGGCGCGCGAGGCGGAGCGCGACGACTCCCACCACCCATGCGGCGACGCCGTACGGGGCGAGATCCGCCGGACACGGAGTCCGGGCGCCCGTGACGGGGACGTTGACGAGGGCGAGCAGGTAGCGCCGCGCCTCGAGCGCCACCATGGTCGCGTTCTGAAAGCCCACGTAGCTCCGCGGATCGTGCTCGAGCCGGCCGGTCACGAGGAGTCGGATGCCAGGATGGAGCGCGCTCCAGAGGAGCGCGAGTCCGCCGAACGCTGCGAACGGGGCGAGGACGCGGGCCGGCTTCCGGCCCACGATGGCATCCCAGAGGATGAGGACCGGCATCGCGACGCCGATGGCCTCCTTCGAGAGGAGCGCCGCCGCCATCGCGAGCACGGCCCACGCGGTCCGCCCCGAATCGTGGAGCGCGAGCGCGGCGAGGAAGAAGAGGATCGCGAGGAGATCCTGCGCCCCGCTCGCCCATCCGACGAGGCTGGGCGCGGGGGCCACGCCGGAGAAGAAGAGCCCGGCGAGGAGCCCGGCGCGCGTGCCGGCGCGCCGCGCGACGACGACGGCGAGAAGCCATGCCGACGCCGCGAGCACGGCCAGGTTGAGCGCATGCGCCGCGAGCGCTCCGGAGCCCCCTCCGTGCGCGAACGGCATGAAGTAGAGCCCTTGAGTGAGCGGGCGATAGAAGGCAGCCCCCTTCACGTACTCGAGCGCGGCGGCGAGACCGCGCTGGGCGCGTGTCAGGAAGAAGTAGTCGTCCCAGAAGTAGCCCCACCCGAGGCACGGGATCGCGAGGATCGCCGCCGCGAGCGCGGGCGCGGCCAGGGGCCAGCGCCTCGGACGCCCGGCCTCCACCCCGGAGCCGCTGGTCACTCCCGCTTCTCGTCCCCGGCGCGCCGCAGCTCCTCGAGGCGGATCACGATCGACGCGCTCGAGTCGAGCAGATCGTTGAGCACCTTCTCGGGCGCGCGCGCCGGACCGGGACGGCGCGGTCGGCTATCCTCGAGGTAGGGCCAGAGCGCCTTCCGGATCTCCGGAGGAAGCGAGCTCTCGAGGTATTCGAGGGCCGTGCCGCGAAGGAGAGGGTCGGGCGTATGGAGCCCCTTGAAGGCGATGCGGAGCGGCTGGCGCGGGAGCGCGAGCGCGAGGAGCGTGAACACGTGCTCGAGACTCCGGTTCGCGCGGTCGCGGAGCAGCTCGTCCATCACCGGCGACCAGGACTCGTCGTCCATCCGGTCCAGCACCTTCCGGCTCTCCCAGACCCCTGCTCCCGCCTGCACCTCGCGCAGGACGGCCGCGAACGCCTCCTCCGCGGGGACGGTGAGGTCGGGCCCGATCTCCGTGAGGTGGGCGAGCCCGCGGCCGCATCGGTAGCGCACCTCGAAGCGGGGATCGCGGAGCCCTCCCAGGAGCCCGTCCACCGCGCGGCGATCGACATAAGTCGCGAGCACGAGCGGGACCCGGCGGCGGATCGTGAACTCGATCTCCGGGTCGAGGAGGGCTGTCACGAGCGGCTCGATGGCGTGGGGGCCAGCGTGCCGGAGGGCGCGGAGCGCGTCCGACGCCACCTCGTCCCAGCCGAGGAGCGGGATCACGTGCGGCACGATCGAGTCTCCCAGCCGGCCGGCCTCGAGGGCGCGCCGCACGCGCGCAGGGTCGCGGGAGTGGAGATCTCGGATGAGTGCCAGCTCGGCCGCGGCGGCCTCGAGATCCTCCTGCGCGGTCGGCGCACCTCCCTCGGCGGAGCCCGGCCGCCGCTGCGGCTGCTGGAGCCGGAGGATCTGGCTCAGCGCCATGGGCCCCAGGGTCTGGAGCACGGTGGAGCGCGTCGTCGAGTCCTGCACGTCGGAGATGTCGAGCTGCACCGCGCGGGACACGAGGCCGCGCGCGAGCGTGCTCACGTAGCCTCGGTGGAGGCTGAGCGCGATGACGAATCCGAAGATGGAGAGCACGGCCGCGATCCCGAGGAGCGCCGTCCCCGCGTGCCGCATGCCAAACAGGAGCACGGCCTGCGCGATGCCGGCCGCGAGGATGTCCCCCATGCGTGACGTGCCCACGTCAGCCAGGGACTTGATGGCGCGCTTCTCGCGCCGGGGCACCGGAGTGAAGAGCACCTCGTAGCCGGCTCGGAAGAGCGAGTTCGAGAGAACGGTCTCGGCGGCGCGAGCCGCGATCGTGGTTCCGAGGCCCGGCGCCGCGGCCGCGACGGCGGATGCGATCGCGACGCCGGCCGGGAGCGCGGACGCGGCGCGTGCCGGGCCGAGCCGCTCCAGCATCCACCGGCTCATGGCCGCCTGGACGAGAACGGTGAGCAAAGAGGTGGCCGTGTAGAAGTACGCGAAGAATTCGAGCAGGCGGCCCTGTCCCGTCATGGCGAGCGAGGCCCTTCCCTTCAGGACGAGATCGATCAGGCCCTCGCTGACCGTCGCGAGAAGCACGAGACCAATGAGACCACGGATGTAGGGGTTCTTCGCGACGGCGTGCGCACCCATGGCAACCTCGACTTCCGGGCGCGGCGGCGGAGTCGGCGTTCCAGGCGTTCCGTCCGGACTCAGCGACGCGGGCGCGAGGGCCGCCGGGTCGGCGGGAAGCCGGATCCGCCCGATCGCGATCGCGCAGGTGAGATGGAGCGCCGCGAGCATCGGGATCATCGCGGTCAGGGGGAGCACGCGACCGACCTGCGACGCGGCGAGGCCTCCGACCAGCCCGCCGACCGTGCCGGCGGCGGCCAGGCGGCCGAGCTGCCGCTTCGCCGTTCGGGGATCGAAGCGCTCGTTCACGAGCTGCCAGAACCCGGACACGAGAAGCGCGCCCAGACAGCCGTAATGGATGTAGAGGAGGATCGAGGCCGGCCCCGGCGCGACGAACGACACGGCCCATTCGACGAACAGGAGCGCCCCGCTCGCGGCGAATGCTGCGGGAATGACGCGCTCCGGCCCCAGCCGGCTCAGGACGCGCGTCGACGCGTAGGCGAGGAAGAGCGCGAGCGCGGCCGTCACCGCCATCATCGCGGGGAGCCACTGCACCGGGTACATCGAGAGAAAGAAGGCGTCCCGGGTCGCCTTGGCGCCGACCTGGAAGCCGATCATGGCCATGGCCGCCACGCTTGCGGCGACGAGGACCGGGCGGGTGTCACGTGCGTCCGGGATCAAGCCGTGAGAATAACCCGGACGGGAGCGCCGAGACCAAATCGGCTCGAAGAGCCCTTGCCCTAGGGGTCTCCTGGCTCAGACGCGTTAGGGGAACGGGAGGAATGATCTCCGGGCGCTGCTCGCTTCGCGAGAGGCGCCCTCCGATCATTCCTCCCGCTCCCTATTGCACCTCGGTCAAGCGTCGCCTCAGGTCCGGGCTCAGCACGCCCTCGAAGACCTCTTCCACCGGGCCCGTCATGATGATGGAAAGGTCTTTGGCTACCTCGACCTCGAGCTGACCCCCTTCCATCACCACCGTCACGTCGCTGCCCACGAGGCCCCGGTCGAAGCAGGCCGCGGCTACCGCGCAGGCGCTGGTGCCGGAGGCCAGGGTGTGGCCGGCGCCGCGTTCCCAGACGAGAGCGCGCACGCGCCGGCGCGACTCGACCTCGGCGAGCTGGACGTTGATGCGCGCGGGAAACTGGACGTGGTTCTCGACCAGGGGGCCGAGGTCGAAGAGCTGCTTGCGGGTGTGCGGCTCGCCGAAGATCACGCAGTGCGGATTCCCGACGGAGACCACGGTCACGTCGAGCTTCCGGCCCCGCGCGGGAAGCGACGTCACCGCCCGGTCGATCGCCGCGCGTCCCATCTCGAGGCGCACGGCCTCGACGCGGCCGTCCGCCCGGTAGACCTCCGTCCGGACCGGGCCCACGACCGTCTCGAGGGAGAACGCGGCCTCGTCGGTGTACCCGTGGTCGCTCAGGAACTTCGCCACGATCCGGAGCCCGTTGCCGCTTCGCTCCGCGAGGGAGCCGTCGGGGTTCCAGATGCGGACGAGGAAGCGATCGTCCGAGGCGGTCACCTCGAGGATGCCGTCGGACCCGAGGCCGAGATGGCGGTGGCAGAGGAGGCGCACCCGTTCGGGCGTCAGGGTGATGCCAAAGCGCATGGCATCGACGACGACGTAGTCGTTTCCTAGGCCGTGCGACTTCACGAAATCGAGATCGATCATCCGTTACCCCCCGCGCGTCCGTCGCTGTCGAGTCCCGCCACGCCGAGCGCCTCCTCCACGACCGCCGCTCCCGCCCACGGCGCGCAGAGCAGGATCGCCCCGCGCACGCCGGCGCGCGTGCCGCCCACGTTCACCGCGCCGATCGCATGGGAGCGGAGCTGCCGCCACGCGCCGGTCACGGTGAGGATGGCCAGCACCGCGTACTCGCGATCCACCGGACCGAGCGCGGGCCGGGAGAGCGTCTTGCCGTAGCCCTCGAGAACCATCCATGAGGCGAGATCGGGCGAGAGCCCCTGCATGGTGGCGACCAGCTTCTCGTAGTTCCGGCCGTACACGCGCCGGCACAGGTCCGTGCCCTCCCGCTCCCAGGACGCGGGATCCACAGGTGCCGCGCGGGGCGGGAGGCCGCCTGTTTTCTCGAGCAGAGGACGCGCAGCGAAGAATGCCTCGATCGCGCGCGGGAAGCCCACGAACAGATAGGACTGGAGGATCGCTTCGTAGAGGGCGCCCGGCATCACGCCCGACTCGAGAGCCCGGGTTGCCTCGCGGGCCACGGACTCGGAATCCGCCGCCGCGATCGCGGCCGACAGCGTGACGATCGCGGCCGTGCCGGCTTCGAGCGCTTGATCGGAGCCCCGCGCGTCGCGCATCCTCGCAATCTATGGGCGTGGGCGGGGTGTGTCAATCGGCGGGGACCGCGCTCGCCTTGCTGGCCGGCATCGCCTGGCCTGTCATCGCGCTTCGATTCGCGCTCGGAGGCAGGCGCCTCTCGAGCCTCGGCCGGATCGACCCGCTTCCCGACGCCTCCCTTCCGCAGCTCACGGTGATCGTCGCGGCCAAGGACGAGGAGGCGCGCGTGGAGCTGGCGGTGCGCTCGCTCCTGGCCCAGGACTACCCCGGCCTGCGCGTCTCGGTCGTCGATGACCGATCCACCGACGCGACTCCGGCGATTCTCCGCCGCCTCGCCGCCGAGGACCCCCGGCTCGACGTGACGCGCGTCGACTCGCTTCCGTCCGGATGGATGGGGAAGTCGCATGCGCTCGCCCAGGCCGCGGGCCGGGCCGGCACCGAGTGGATCCTCTTCACGGACGGAGACGTCGATCTGGCGCCGGACGCCTGCAGGCGGGCGGTCTCGCTCGCACTCCGTGACGGCGCGGACCATCTCGCCGTCGCGCCCGATCTCGAGGTGGAGACCCTCGGGGAAGCGATCTTCATCGCCTATTTCGTGATCATGTTCCACGTGAGCCAGGAGCCATGGAAGGCCCAGGACCCCCGATCCCGCTCCTCGGTCGGCGTCGGCGCCTTCAACCTGGTTCGGCGCGAGACATACGAGCGGGCGGGGGGCCACGCGGCCATCCGCTACGAGCTGATCGACGACCTCGCGCTTGGAAGGCTCCTCAAGCGAAGCGGCGGGCGGCAGCGCTTCGCGCTGCCCGCGGGACACGTCGGAGTTCGCTGGCACATCGGCGTGCGAGGCCTGGTGCGGGGGGTCGAGAAGAACGCGTTTGCTGCCGTCGGGTTCCGTGCGGCGCCGGCTTTCCTCGCGGTCGCCGTCCAGCTCTCCATCGCGGTGATGCCGGTCCTCGGGCTCTTCCTGCCGGGGTGGCTTCCGAAAGCGGCGTCACTCGCGGCGTGGATGGGTGTGGCGCTCTCGTATTACGCGGCGTCCCGGAGCGTTCGCATTCGTGTCTGGCAGGCGGTCTTCATGCCCCTCGGTGGAATCCTGTTCGCCTACGCCTTCCTGAGATCGACCGCCCTGGCGCTGGCGCGCGGGGGTGTGGCGTGGCGCGGGACGTTCTATCCGCTCGTGGAGCTACGGCGGGCCCGGACCCCAAATAAATGACCCCCGCGAGCGTGGGGCTCGCGGGGGGTGTCGTCGCGTATCACGTGGGGGGTCAGGGCATTTCGATACGCGACGCAAGTGCGTCTCAGCGCCTGCCGGAGTTCCCGCTCCGGCTTCGCTGCTTGCTACGCGATCAGGAGTGGCAGTGCGATCAGGAGACTCGCCGCTGCCAAGCCCAGCTTCTTCAGCATCTCAAATCCTCAGGCTACCGAGTGAACGGCTCGCCCCTTGCCGCGATGTTTCCGCATACCATGTGCCATGGATGTCACGCCTGTCGGAAATATCCTCAACGTCAAGCGTCAGTTTGATTAATGGCATCGGTAATTATTGTTGCACAAGGGGTTTTGGGCACTTCGGCGGTCCGGCAGGTACAGCGCCCGTACGGCGGAGTACGCAAACCCGCCGGGATCTAACTCGTTGCGACACCCCGTACGAACAGCTCCGTCAGCTCGTCGACGACACTGCGATAGGCATCGATCCCAGCCGACCGGACCCGGGTTCCGATCGGAAGAGGAACCGTCCACTCGGCGAGCGGCGTCCCGAGCGCACGAGTGAAGAGCCCCGACGGAGTCACCCACGGCGACGCGGGCCAGATCTCCGCCCCCGCGGAGCGGGATTTCGCAGTGTGGATGAGAGCCTGGACCGACGGGTGGTAGAGGTTGAGGCGGTCCCAGAGGAAACCCTCGGCCTGCTCGATGCGCGCGTCGGGCGCGAGCGATCGGGCTCGCTCGGCGAGCGCGCCGGGGTCCATGTCCTCGGCTCCCTCGATCGTGATCCATGCCCTGGGGCGGTCGGGATGTGCGATCGGCGACTTCGCGACGCGTCCCACCGGCGCGAAGAGCGCTTCGCGCAGGCGCTCCTCGCCCTCGCCGACGACCTCCACCGGATCGGAGATGGTCTCCTCGAGGAAATCGAGCGCGTCGGGCTGGCTGGCGAGCTTCCGGAGCAGCTCGAAGTCGAGCGGACGGGGGCCATAGGCCGCGTCCTTGATCTCGGCGACGAGCCGGTCGCGGAGGGCGTACGGGTTCGAGTCGCCGCCCCACAGCCCGAGCACCACCTGCCCGCGCGCGCCGAGGAAGACCCGGCGGCGACGCGGCGCTTCCGTGCCGACGCGGGGCCAGAATGCGACCCCCGGCTGCAGGGACGGTCGCCGCTCGCGGAGGATGGACTCGAGCACGATGGATCCGTGCCCCGCGGCGGGCGCGGCCAGGACGGCCGCCGAGCCGGGCAGCGAGCCCGCGGCGAGCGCCGCGTCCAGAGCGCCGAGCGACGCGGCCAGGGCGAGCCGCTCGCCCCCTTCGGCCGCGGCCGGAACGACCGGATGCGCTTCCGAGCTCCAGGTGGTGAAGATCGTGAGCGACGGAGTGGCTCCCCCCGGTGGCAGGAGGAGGAAGGTAGGCGCAGGTCCCGCGGTTTCAACCAGTTCGAGTCCGAGCGAGGTCGCCGATAGGATCAGCGCGCGCCGTGCCGCTTCGACCGTCCTCTGGGGGATGGTCTCCCGGCCCAGTTCGGTAAGCTCTTGGAACCAAGCCAGATAGTCTTCCGCTCGTCCCCCGGCAGGGGCCATGGCTGCCTCCGGATCGGTCCTGGCCACGTATGATTGCACCCGGCGCGCAGGATAGCGCATCCATTCCATTGGAATAACGTGGTTTGTGCTTGACACCCCATTTCAGGCAGGGGGACTATCGCCTCGAGGGGGCGCGAGTCGCTGGTGCCGCGTCTCGCCGGGGAAATCCGTGCGGAGGGGGAGGACGACGGTATGGAAGCGAAGTTTCCTGATTGCCGAAAGTGCTCGTCAGGGGTTCTGATTCCGCTTTCGGACTACGGCAGGGACGGCGCCCCGATCACCTATAAAGCCTGGGTCTGCACCAACCCCACCTGTGGCTTCAACGTCCGCATCGACAACGGTGAGATCAGCCTGGGCCGGGCCATCGGCCCGTCGAGCAAGTAGCCTCGCCCGGCGCGCCTGAAGCCGCGTGCCCCGCAGCGCCATCGCCGCGCCACGGGGCGGACCCTGGCCCCAACGAGACGACCGTGATCCGAGCCATCATCTTTGACCTCGACAACACGCTCACTGACTTCATGAAGATGAAGCGGGCCGCGATCGACGCGGCCGTCGACGGGATGCGCGACGCCGGCCTCGCCCTGCCCCGCGACGAGGTTGCCTCGCGGATCTATCAGGTCTACGACCGCGAAGGGATCGAGTACCAGCAGGTCTTCGACATCTTCCTCAACGAGGCCCTTGGCCGGGTCGACTACAAGATCATGTCGAGCGGCATCGTGGCCTACCGGCGGGCCCGCGACTCCTACCTCGTGCTCTACCCCCACGTGAACCTCACCCTCCTCGAGCTGCTCAAGCGGGGATTGAAGCTGGCGGTGGTCTCGGATGCGCCACGGCTCCAGGCCTGGATGCGCCTCGCCCACCTCCAGCTCCATCACCTCTTCGACACCGTCGTGGCGTTCGAGGACACAGGGGAGCGCAAGCCGAGCCCGAAGCCCTTCCAGCGCGCGATCGAGATGCTGGCGATCGCCCCGCAGGAGGCGATCATGGTGGGTGACTGGCCCGAGCGGGACGTCGTCGGGGCCGCCCAGGTGGGGCTGCGCACTGCGTTTGCGCGTTACGGCGACACCTTCGGCACCGTGAACTCCGGCGCGGACTACGAGCTGAACGACGTCCACGAGCTGGTCGCGATCGTCGACAGACTGAACGGCAGGGACTGAGAGCGAGCGTGGTCTCGGTCGGTGTCGACATCGTCGAGGTGCGGCGGATCGCCGAGGCGATCCTGCGCTGGGGGGACAAGTTCGTGGAGCGGATCTACACGCCAGACGAGATCGACTACTGCCTGAGGCGCGCCCGCCAGGCGGAGTCCTTCGCGGTTCGCTTCGCGGCCAAGGAGGCCTTCGCCAAGGCCCTGAAGGTCGGGCGAGCCTCCATCTGGCGCGAGGTCGAGGTGGTTCGCGGCGAGGGCCCGCGCCCGGGCGTCCAGCTCCACGGCCACGCCCGATCCCTGGTGGGCTCCCGCCGGGTTGATCTCTCGCTCTCCCACGCGCAGACGCACGCGGTCGCGGTCGTGCTCATCGAGGACTGACGGTGCGCCCCCCGCCGGCCTCCTCGCGCGTCGTCACAGCCGAGGAGATGATCGCGATCGATCGCGCGACGATCGCGCGGGGCGTTCCCTCCCTTGCGCTGATGGAGCGCGCGGGGAAGGAGACGGCCCGCCACATCGTGGCGTGGTGGCGCTCCGGGGCCGACGGAGGCGCGCGGCGTGCGGGCGCCGCCGCTTCGACGCGCCAGCCCAGAACGGCGGCCCGGCCGTCCGGCGTCACCGGTCCGGTCCTCGTCCTCTGCGGCCGCGGCAACAACGGCGGGGACGGGTTCGTCGTGGCCCGGCATCTCAAGACCGCAGGCTTCGCGGTGCGAGCCCTCGTCGCCGCGGAGGAGGACGGGCTCTCGACGGACGCGCGCGCCCAGTACGAGAGCTGCTCCCGCGGACGCATTCCCATCACCTTCCTTCCCGATCCCCGCGCCTGGGGTCCTGGGAGCGAGGCGGCCGACGCGGCGAGCAACGCGGCGTTCCTGGTCGACGCGCTCCTCGGCACGGGCAGCAAGGGGGCCCCCCGAGGCGCCGTCGCGGCCGCGATCGAGCTTGCGGTCGCATCGGGAAAGCCGATCGCTTCGATCGACATCCCCTCCGGGGTGGACGCGTCGACAGGGCACGTGGAGATTCCGGCCATCCGCGCCGACCTCACGGTGACCCTCGCCCTGCCGAAGGTGGGGCTGCGCCTCGAGCCAGGCCGTGAGCACGCGGGTCTGGTCGAGGTCGCGGACATCGGCGTGCCCCCCGATCTCGCCGAGGCGACGCGCCCGGCCATCCTGGTTGCGACGGCGGGCTGGGTTCGATCGCTCCTTCCGCGGCGCGCCCCCGATGCGCACAAGGGCTCCGTCGGCCGGGTCCTCGTCGTCGGTGGAAGCCACGGGATGATGGGGGCGGTCGCGATGGCCGGCGAGTCGGTCCTCCGCTCGGGCGCCGGCTATGCGGTCGCTGCGGTCCCGGAGAGCGGCGTCGCCGCGCTCGAAGCGCGCGTGGCCGAGGTCGTGAAGCGCCCCTGCCCCGAGACGTCGTCCCGCTCCCTCGCGCGCGGCGCGATCGAGCCGATCCTGGGCGAGGCGCTCCGGGCGGACGTGGTCGCGATCGGCCCGGGCCTCTCGCGCGATCCCGAGACCTCGGAGGTCGTGCGCGAGCTGATCGCCCGCATCGATGCGCCCATCGTGCTCGACGCCGACGGGCTGAACGCGTTCGAGGGGCACGAGCTCAGGCGCTCGCACGGGCCGCTGATCGTGACGCCGCACTACGGCGAGGCGGCGAGGCTCGGAGGGGGCTCCGTCTCGGACCTTGCGCACGATCCAATCGGCTGGGCGCGCGGGTTCGCGACCCGGAGCGGAGCGGTGGTCTGCCTCAAGTGCGTCCCGATGGCGGTGCTCGCCCCCGGACAGCCCGCGATCCTCAACGCCACGGGCAATCCCGGCATGGCCACGGCCGGAGCGGGGGACGTGCTCACCGGGACGATCGCCGGGCTCCTCGCGCAGGGCATGGATGCGGCGGAAGCGGCTGCGGCCGCCTGTTTCGTCCACGGCCTGGCCGGCGACATAGCGGCCCGGCGCCAGGGACGGCGCGGCATGATCGCTGGGGATATCCGTGACGCGCTCCCCGCCGCGCTCGTCGCGCTGGAAAGCGGGGCGCTGGACGAGGAGCCCGTGAGAGGATCCACGTGAGCTCCGAGCGCATGCCGCCCGGCGGCCAGCATCCCGAGGGCGGACCTTCGAAGCGGGGGATCGGCTCGGGAGAGACGCCGTCGGCCGCGTCGACCCGGCTCCAGGCCATCCGGATCGCCCTGAGCCACGACCTCACGCGGGCGGGACGCGTGCTCGAGCGCCGCGGCATGATCGTGGCAACCGAAGGCAACCTGAGCGCGCGACTCACGGAGAATCGCTTCCTGATCTCGCGGCGCTCGCGGAGGAAAGGGGATCTGAAGAGTCGGGACTACGTGGAGGTCTCGGTCGTGGAATCGGCCGAGAGCCCGGTGCCCCTGACCGCCTCGAGCGAGTATCGCGTTCACCGCGCCGCGTATCGCGCGCGCCAGGACGCCGAGGCGGTGCTCCACGCCCACCCCATCATGCTCACCGCGTTCGCCGTACGGGGGGTGCTCCCGGATTTCGGGCGGTTCGACGAGGGGAGGGTCTTCGTCGGGCCGATCGTGCTCGTGCCCCACTTTCCGGCGGGGAGCGACTCGCTCGCCGAGGCCGTCGAGCGGGCGCTGGTCGAGCCCGCGCGGCCCGGCCTCGTCCTGATGCAGAACCACGGCGCGCTCTCGCTGGGGCAGAGCGTGGACGAGGCGCTCTCTCGTCTCGAGGTGGCGGAGCATCTCGCCGCGACCCTGATCGCGGCGGGGCGCGTCCCGGGCTGAGTCGGCCGAGCCGGCGACCGCGGTTCCTAGTCCCCGATGATCTTGATCAGGACCCGCTTGGCACGCCGCCCGTCGAACTCGCCGTAGAAGATCTGCTCCCACGGACCGAAATCGAGCTTCCCCTTCGTCACCGCCACGACCACCTCCCGCCCCATGACCTGACGCTTCAGGTGGGCGTCCGCGTTGTCCTCGCCGGTCCGGTTGTGCCGGTAGCGCTCCGGGCTCTGGTCGAACGGGGCGAGGTGCTCGAGCCAGCGCTTGTAGTCGGCGTGGAGTCCCGGCTCGTCGTCGTTGATGAAGACGCTCGCGGTGATGTGCATGGCGTTCACCAGGCAGATCCCCTCCTGGATCCCGCTCTCCCGGAGCGCCGCCTCGACCTCGGGGGTGATGTTGACCAGGTCCATGCGTGCGGGGATGTTGAAGGTGAGGGTGGTGCGGTGGTGCTTCACCCGGTTAGGCTCGCCAGAATCGAGCGAAGCACCGAGGACTCGACGGGCTTCACGATGTGGCGGTCGAATCCCGCCTCGGCGGCCAGCCTCTTGTCCTCCTCGAGACCCCATCCCGTCAGCGCGACGAGCGTGATGGTCCGTCCCCAGGGCTGCTCCCGGATGCGGCGCGCGGCGTCGTAGCCGTTCATGCGCGGCATGCCGATGTCCATCAGGATGAGGGTGGGCACGATCTCGGCCGCGGCCTCCAGGACCTCGGCGCCATCCTGGGCCGTGTGCACCTCATGGCCCATCGCGCGAAGCATCATCGCGAGGCTCCGGACCGCGTCCTCGTTGTCGTCCGCAATCAGCACGCGGATGCTCGTGTGCGACTCCTGTGCGTCCCCCTCGGACGGGGGCGCATCGCCCTGGACAGGCATGGCCATGTCGATCGGAACGTACACCAGGAACTCGCTGCCCTTGCCCGTTCCCTCGCTTCGCGCATCGACCGACCCGCCGTGCATCTCGGCGACGCGCTTCACGAGCGTGAGCCCGATGCCGAGGCCGCTCTGGGTCCGCTCGAGAGAGCGGTCGGCCTGGACGAACATGTCGAAGATGCGCGGCAGCATGGCGGGAGCGATGCCGATCCCGTTGTCCTGGACCCGGACCACGATCTTGTCTCCCTCCCGCTCGGACGTGAGCCGGATCCGGCCACCCCGCTCGGTAAATTTCGCCGCGTTGCTGAGGAGGTTGGAGAAGACCTGCGCGAGCCGGGTGCGGTCGGCGTGGACGAGGATCGGCCCGGGAGCGAGCCGCACCCGGAGATCGTGGCCGCGCGCCTCCATGATCGGGCGGATGGTCTCGACGGCGTCCTCGATGACCGCGGTCAGCTCCACCCGCTCCCGGCGCAGCTCGAGCTTGTTCCGGGTGATCCGCGACAGGTCGAGAAGGTCGTCGATGAGGCGCACCATATGCTGCACCTGGCGTTGGAGGATGGACTGGGCCTCGGAGCGGAGGGTCTCGTTCGAGCCCGCGAGGTTCATCAGCTCGTAGGCGTACTGGATCGGGGCGAGCGGGTTTCGCAGCTCGTGCGCGAGCGTGGCCAGGAACTCGTTCTTCCGCCGGTCGTCCTCGGCCATCACCGCGACCCGCTTGCGCAGCTCCGTCTCCAGCTGATGGCGTTCGGCGATCTCGGCCTTGAGGGCGCGGTTCGCCTCGCCGAGCTCCGCGGTGCGCTCGTTCACGCGCATCTCGAGCTCCGCCCGCGCATAGCGCAGCCCCTCCTCGGAGCGCATGCGCTCGGTGAGGTCCCGCGTGATCTTGAGGAAGCCGCGGAGCGAGCCGTCGGGGTGGTAGAGGGTCGTGATGACCACATTGGCCCAGAATCGGGACCCGTCGCGGCGGACGCGCCACCCCTCGTCCTCGAACCGCCCGCTCTTCGATGCGTTCTCGAGCTCCGTCTGGGGCCACCCGGCGCGGACGGCCTCGTCCAGGTAGAACTTCGAGAAGTGCTTCCCGATGATCTCCTCGCGCTCGTAGCCCTTGATGCGCTTGGCGCCTTCGTTCCACGAGACGACGACGCCGGCCGGGTCGAGCATGAAGATGGCGTAGTCCCGCACGCCCTCGACGATGCCGTTGAAGTACTCACGAGAGCGGCGGAGCGACTCCTCGGCGGCCGTCCGGGCGGCCAGGGCGTCCTGGATGTCCTGGGGCGGGAGGGACTCTGCCTTCCGTCCAAAGAAGCGTGAGAGCGGGGTCCGGGTCTGCATGGCTATCTTCGAGTCTACGCATCCCCTTGCGCGGGGCGCAACCACGGCCGCCGGCCGCGCCTCCCCGGGCCGCCCCCCGGGAGCCCGCCGGCCCGGGAGCCCGCCGGTCCCGGGAGCCCGGCAGCCGCTCGGGGGCCGCCCACTCCCGGCCTTGACGGGTCGTTTCCTCCCCGGTATTGTCCCGGCTTGCCGCACCGGACACTCCCAACCAGACCAAGATCGTGGACGTCACCGACGACCGGAACCGCCTCGATGTCGAGCAGCTGCTCGAGCTCTACCGGACCACATGGTGGGCCCACGACCGCTCGCGCGACCTGGTGCAACGCGCCCTCGACCACTCGCGCCCGGTGCTCTCCGCCTGGGACGGCGCCGAGCTGGTCGGCTTCACGCGCGTCATCTCGGATCTCACCTTCCGGGCCACGATCTGGGACGTGATCGTTCGCCCCTCGCACCAGGGACGCGGACTCGGCACGAAGCTCATGCACGCCGTTCTCGATCACCCGGACCTGAAGACGGTCACGAGCTTCTTCCTGCTGACGCGCGACAAGCACGGCTTCTACGAGCGCCTGGGCTTCCGGCACGAGCCCGACAAGTCGATGATCCTTCGGCGATGAGCCGGCACGCGGCGGTCCTCCGCCGCACACCTCCATCAAGAAGGAGAAGAGCGGAATGGAGAGTTTGAAGACGGCCAAGGATGTCGTGAAGTTCTGCGAAGAGCGCGGGGTGGAGATGATCCATCTCTGGTTCGTGGACATCCTGGGCCAGCTCAAGGCCGTCGCCATCACCCTGCGCGAGCTGGGCACCGCCCTCGAGGAGGGCGTGGGCGTCGACGGCTCGTCGGTCGAGGGCTTCGCGCGCATCTACGAGAGCGACCTGGTGGCGATGCCGGATATCAGCACCTTCCAGATGCTTCCCTGGAAGGTCAACGGCGAGAACGTGGGCCGCATCATCTGCGACATCCACAACCCGGACGGCTCCCCCTACATGGGGGACACGCGCTTCGTGCTTCGGCGCCTCGTGAAGAAGCTCGGCAAGGAGGGCTACACGGCTTTCCTCGGTCCGGAGCTGGAGTACTTCTACTTCAAGAGCGTCAAGGACCGTTCACTCCTCGACACGGCCGGATACTTCGACCAGGTGCCCGACGACATCGGCACCGAGCTTCGCTCGCGCACGGTCGAGGCGCTCCAGGCCATGGAGATCTCGGTCGAGGCGTCGCACCATGAGGTGGCGCACAGCCAGCACGAGATCGACCTCCGCTACGCGGAGGCGCTCAAGATGGCGGACCAGACGATCACATACCGCTACGTCGTGAAGGAGATCGCTCGCCAGGGCGGCTACTACGCCACGTTCATGCCGAAGCCGGTCTTCGGTCAGAACGGAAGCGGCATGCACGTCCACCAGTCACTCTTCAAGAACGGCAAGAACGTGTTCTTCGACAGCAAGGACAAGCACCACCTTTCGAAGGCGGGCCGCTCGTATCTGGCCGGCGTGCTGACCCACATGCGCGAGATCACCTCGGTCACCAACCAGTGGGTGAACTCGTACAAGCGACTCGTCCCTGGCTTCGAGGCGCCGGTCTACATCGCCTGGGGGCAGCGGAACCGCTCGGCCCTCGTCCGGGTACCGATGTACAAGCCCGGCAAGGAGAAGGCGACCCGGATCGAGCTCCGCTGTCCGGATCCGGCGTGCAATCCGTATCTCGCGTTCTCCCTTTGCATTGCAACTGGCCTCAAGGGCATCGAGTCGGCCTACACGCTCCGAGCTTCCGTCGAGGAAGACATCTACGAGATGAACGCGGCCGAGCGGAAGGAGCACGAGATCGAGAGCCTCCCGGGAAGTCTGAGCGAAGCGATCGACCTCACCGCGAAGTCCAAGCTGGTGAAGGACACGCTCGGCGAGCACGTGTTCACGAAATTCCTCGAGAACAAGCGGATCGAGTGGGACAACTACCGCACGTGGGTCACGGACTACGAGCTGAATGAGTACTACCCGATTCTCTAGGCTGGCCGGCGGCGCCGCGCGGCGCGGGGCCATCGCGGCCCTCGCGCTCGCGCTCTGCCTCGCGCCGGGCTGCGGT
>JAEHDN010000037.1 GCA_016880395.1 Candidatus Eiseniibacteriota bacterium | reverse complement strand
GCAAGAGCGATCAGCGCGTTCGGCAGGATGATGCCGTCACGCCGTGCGATCGCCTGCTTGAAGGCTGCTTTCAATGTGGGGTGATTCGGTCGTGGCCTGACTTCGCCGGCGCGAGTGAATTCCGAACTGCTCCCCGGCGCTAGTGCTCGTTGACATGCGTCACCGAATTGCTACATGCGCTGGCGCATGTTGGCCGCTAAGCTCGTCCCAGGACGAGTTGGGACGTCGTTCCTACTCGAAATACACCCGCTCCAGCACGCCGCCTCGGCCCACGCGGAACGGGGTCCTCGCCTTGAAGTGAGCCTTGGTCGTTCGCAATCCGTCACGGCGGATGTCGATCGCGCCGAGCGCTAGCCAGCGGCGCACATGCCTCGTCATCGCCGCAGCCGTGGGGTGCGGGTGGGGCGCGATCGTGGCCTGCTCGACATCGCCGGAAGGGCCGCGCGTCAGCGTGCAGCCGCAGAGCACGCGTACGAGCACACCGCCGGGGCGTCGGAGCGCCGGATGCCTCACGCGGATCCAGTCGCGATGGATGAACTGTTCGCGCACTCCGCTGCCGAGCCGCCCTGGCATCGACGTTCGCTTCAACCGGGTTCGTCCGGGCAAGCCGAGCGCCGCGTTCAGAGCCGCCGCGCCGCCGGGACGATCCGGATCGAGCGCGCGGAGCGCGCGCGACGGGGCCATGCGGCCACGCCTGGCGCCCTGCTCCGATCCACGCCGCCCTCCTGACCGGGCACCTCGCCGGCCCCGCGCCGCAAGCGCCGGCAGCGCCATGCCGTGCTGGCGGAACGCCTCCTCGATACCGATCGACGCCACGCCCCCTTCCTCGCTCTGATCGATCTCCCGCATGCGGAACGCGACCGCGCGATAGCGGGCCTCGCCCGGGGGGAGGGTCTCGACGGCTCGCCCTAGGAGCCGCCCGGCGAGCCGACGCGCCCGATCCACCCCCGCCTCGCCGGGGTCTCGCTTCGCCTCGCGCGCGAGGAGCCAGACCAGGAGGTCGTAGAACGCGCCGGTGAAGACGCGCGAGAAGGAGTGGGGCTCCCCCGCGAGGTCGCTGTCCGGCGCTCCGGCGGGGAGCGATTCGGGGGGCTCGTAGCGGAAGGAGTTGTTCGCGTCGCGGAGCCGGGTCGGATCGCCGAGCGCCCCCGGGCCGTAGTTGTCGAAGATCGCGCGGCCGAGCGCCTCGGCGAGGCGCGAGACGAGATTGCTCTTCCGGCCCGCTCCCGCCCCCTCCTCCAGGAACGCACGCCGCACGGACGCGTCGGTGAGCGTCGTGAGAAGCGCGGAACAGTCCGCGAACGCCTCGTGGAAGGAGGCGGTCTCGAGGTCGACGCTCGACCAGTAGCCGGGTTGGTAGACGTCCAGGATCGCATGTCCCGCCTCGTGGGTCACCACGTCCAGGCTCTCGCACGCATAGACCGTGCGGCCGCTCGTCTTGTCCCGGTCGAAGAAGAACTGGAGGCTCTTCCGGTCGTAGAAGGCGTTCAGGTCGCGTCCCGCGCGGAGCCGCACGCGGAGCGGCTGTCCGCCTTGCCAGGCGGCGAAGTCGCGGTCGAAGAGGTCCTCCCAGACGCGGATCGCGCGCTCGAGCGCGATCTCCCCCTGCCAGTACTGGAACGCGAGGGTGCCCGGTGCGTAGGGTGCGGGCGCGTAGCGCCGGCCCTCGATGACGAAGGCGGGCTCGCCCGGCTCACGCGGCGACGGTGTGGCCGGCACGAGTCCCACCGGCGCGTCGGGATCGTTGGGGAAGATGCGAACGTCGCCCGCGGGGGGCGCGCCACCGGCGCGCGAGCCCCCGCGGGCCGCGCCGCGAGCGCGCTTCAGCGGCGGCTCCGGAAGAGCGCGAGGAGGTCCGGAACGGGAAGCGTGTTCACCACGTCGTGCCGCGTGAGCCATCCCTTGCGGGCGGCACCGATTCCGTAGCGGATGTCCGCGTAGCCGTCCACCGCGTGCGCGTCCGGATTGATCGCGAACTTCACGCCCATCTCCTTCGCCGCCCGGAGCTCGCGCCAGTCCAGCTCGAGGCGCCGCGGATGCGCGTTCAGCTCGACCACCACGCCGCTCGCCGCGGCCGCGCGCAGGACATCGTCCATGCGGATCCGGAACCCCTCGCGCTGGAGAAGGAGCCGCCCGGTCGGGTGGGCGAGGATCGACACGTACGGGTTCTGGAGCGCGCGCACGACGCGCGCCGTCATGGCCGCCTCGTCCATGGTGAAGTGCGTGTGGATCGAGGCGACCACGAAGTCGAGCTGCGCGAGCACGTGGTCCGGATAGTCGAGCGTCCCGTCGGGGAGGATGTCGACCTCCGTCCCCTTCAAGATCCGGAGCGTCTTGGAGCGCGCGTTCCAGCGGTCGATCGCCTCGCCCTGGTGGGCGAGGGCCTCCTCCGAGAGGCCATTCGCGTAGCGCGCCGTCGCGCTGTGGTCCGAGATGCCAAGGTAGGAGGCGCCGTATGCCTCGGCCGCCTGGGCCATCTCTTCGAGCGTGTTCTTCCCGTCGCTCGCGGTGGTGTGGCAGTGGAGGATGCCCTTCATGTCGCCGATCGTGATCAGATCCGGCAGCGCGTCCGTCTCCGCGGCCTCGATCTCGCCCCGGTCCTCGCGCAGCTCGGGCTCGATGTAGGCAAGGCCCAGCGCGCGGAAGAGGTCCGCCTCGCTTGCCACCGGGGGCGCCTTCTTCACCTTCGCCGCCGAGGCGGTCAGCGTGTATTCGTTGAGGCTCCACCCGCGATCGAGCGCGCGGCCGCGCACGCGGATGTTGTGCGCCACGCTGCCGGTGAAGTAGTGGAGCGCGAAGGGAAACTCCTTCGGCGCGACGAGCCTCAGATCGATGGCGAGCCCGTTCGGGAGGCGGACCGAGGTCTTGGTCTCGCCGCTCCCCGTGATCGAGTGCTCGGGAAGGATCTCGAGGAAGGCCTTCGCCACAGGCTCCGGCTTCGCCGTGGCGACGAGCAGGTCCACGTCCTTCACGGTCTCCATCCAGCGGCGGAGACTCCCGCCGATCTCGGCCGCCTTCACCGCAGAATGGCCGCGCAGGTACGCGATCAGCTCCTCGGCCATGGGGCGGACCTCGCAGCCGAGGTAGCGGCCGGCCCCCGACTCCACGAGAGCGATGCCCTGGAGGATCTTCTTCTCCGACTGCTCGCCGAAGCCCTTCAGGACCCGGATCTCGCCGGCCTCGCAGGCCTCCTTGAGCCGGGCGAGTGTGGTGATGCCGAGCTGGTCGCCGAGGGCCCGGATCTTCTTCGCCCCGAGCCCGGGCACGCGGATCATGTCGAGGTAGCCGTGGGGCACCGAGGCCGCGAGGTCCTCCCGGAACTGCATCTTGCCCGTCGTCCACAGCTCGGCGATCCGCCCGGCGATCCCCTCGCCGATCCCGGGGACCTCGGTCAGCCTCTTCTCGGAAACCAGGATGCCCAGGTCCTCGGTGAGCCCCTCGACCGCGCGGGCGGCGTTCTCGAGCGCGCGGATCCGGAAGGGGTTCTCCCCCTTCAGCTCGAGCAGGACGGCGATCTCTTCGAGGGTGCGCGCGACCTGGTGCTTGTCCACGGGGGAGGCCTCCCGGGGTGGGGCGCCGGGGTTCCCGGCTAGGCGAGGTCCTCGATGGGGCGGCGGCCGGAGAAGCCCTCTTCGACCCGGTGCCAGTGCTGGATCCGGGGCTCGCCCCGCCTCCAGCAAAGACAAACGACCTCGCCCTTCGCTACGGTGTAGAAGTCCACGAGGCCCATCTCGAGGTCGCGAAGGATGCAGCCGTGGCGGGTGATCTCCATCAGGGACTGACGGAACTCCTCCATGCGGGCCGCGCACGCGAGCTCCCGGTCCCGGAGAGCGCGGACGTCGGGGTTGGACGAGTCCGCGCCGCTCGACTCGATGGCGGCCAGGACCTCGATCTCGCGGCGGAGGGTCATGATTTCCTTGCCGAGGGCGGCGAGGCCGTCGAGGGTCCCTTCCAGCTCGGGGATGAGGCGGTTCGCCTCGTCCAGCGAGAAGATCTTCTTGTTCCGGATTCGCTCCATGGCAGCCTAACGTAGCATCGGGCGCGGGAGCTTGCAACCAATCGGGCTTTCTGCGAGGCTTCCCAGCCAATGCCTATGGACGAACCGATCTCGCGCCGCGACTTCCTCCGTCACGGCGCGTTCCTCTCCGGCGCCGCCCTGGCCGCGGGCGCTTCCGGCCTCGCGTGGCTTCGCCCGACCGACGCCGAGGCCGCGATCATGGGCATCGGCAAGGAGCTGCGTGACGTCCTCAATCTCGAGACCGTCAACCAGATCCTGATCGAGGCGCTCAAGAGGGGCGGGGACTTCGCGGACCTGTTCGCCGAGCAGCGCTTCCGCACATCGATCGTGCTCGACGATCAGAAGATCGATTCCGTCACCTACGGCTATCCGCGCGGCGCCGGGGTGCGCGTCTTCTACCGCAAACAGACCGGCTATGCGTTCTCGGACGAGATCGCATACAACGATCTGCTCGACGCGGCGCACGTGGCCGCGGCCGTGGTGCAGAACCAGGGCCCGGTCCAGCCGCTCGACGTGAGGGCCCGCCCCCTGCAGCCTCCGTTCACCATCGCGTACCCCGCGCCGATGATGCTCGAGGCCACCAAGTTCAATCTCATGCGACGCATGGACGCGGCCGCGCGCGCGGTCGATCCGCGGATCGCTTCGGTCCGGATCGACTATCAGGACGAGGTGCGGGACACGCTCGTGGGCACGTCCGACGGGATCTACGCGATCGACCGCCAGTACCTCGTCTCCATCTCCATCTCGGCCACCGCGTCGAGCGGCACCAACCGGCGTACGGGGCGGAGCGCCCTCGGCGGCCGCGTGGGCGAGGACTACTTCCCGAAGCGGGATCCGGAGGCTGTCGCCCGCGACGCGGCCACGCAGGCGATCACCCTGCTCGGCGCCGATCCGGCCCCGGCGGGACCGATGCCGGTCGTGATCGCTCCCGGGTGGGGAGGCGTGCTCATCCACGAGTCCTTCGGGCACGCGCTCGAGGGAGATACGATCCGCCGCGGAACCTCGCTCCTGAGCGGCCTCAAGGGCCAGAAGATCGGAGCGCCCGGCCTGCGCGTGATCGACGACGCGCGGTGGCCCGGCGGGCGCGGCTCCTACACCGTCGATGACGAGGGAACGCCGGGGCAGCGAACCGTCCTCGTGGACGGCGGCGTCCTCCAGTCCTACATCCTCGACCGGCAGAGCGCGTTCCTCCTGGGGCAGCGCTCCACCGGCAACGGGCGGCGCATGTCGTACCGTCAGTGGCCCCTCCCGCGCATGACGAACACCTACATCGACCGCGGCACCGACCGGCGTTCAATCACTGCAGAAAGCCATCGCTCAAGCCAAAGCCATGACGCTTTTGGGTAGCAGTATTCTGGAGACGCCTTTTAAGT
>JAEHDN010000268.1 GCA_016880395.1 Candidatus Eiseniibacteriota bacterium | reverse complement strand
AGTACGCGCGGCCGCCGGGCCGCTGGCGGGTCTCGAGCACGAGGACGCGCGCGCCGCGCTCGGCGAGAGCGGTGGCCGCGGCGACGCCGGCGAAGCCGGCCCCGACCACGACCACGTCGGGACGAGCCGTCATCCGGCGACCGCGGGGCGGCGAAGCGTCATCGGGCGGCGCGGATCGCGACCGCGGTGGACGCGGCGATCCAGACGCGCTCGACGCGCGGCACGCGGATCTCCCTCTGGAAGACGTCGAAGCCCGACGCCTCGATGCGCTCGAGCAGGCGCCGGTAGACGCGTCCCATGATCTCGGCGGCGACCAGGCGCTTCCGGTCGAGGCGGTCCGCCTCGCGGTCGGCCGCCGCGAAGAAGGAGCGGGCCCGCGATGCCTGGAAGCGCATCAGCTCGAGGAAGGCCCCGTTCCGCTCGCGGCGCGCGAGCGCCTCCTCCGTGTAGCCGAACCGCTCGCGGTCCTCCTCGGGAAGGTAGATCCGTCCGCGCTCGTGGTCCGAGCCGACGTCCCGGAGGATGTTCGTGAGCTGGAGCGCCATGCCGAGGTTCTCGGCGTACGACCGCCCGCGCTCCTCGTCGTCGCCGAAGATGTGGAGGCAGATGAGCCCCACCACCGACGCGACGCGATAGCAGTAGCCGGCCAGGTCCTGGAAGGTGGGATAGCGCGCATGGGTCAGGTCCATCTCGATCCCGCGCAGGAGCTCGTCGAGATGCTGGCGCGGGATCCGGAAGCGCTCCACATGCGGGCGGAGCGCGCGCGTCTCGCTGTGGTCCGGCTCGGCGCCCGCGTAGAGCCGATCCATGTCGCTCCTCCACCGTGCGACCGATTCCCGGGCGCGCGCGGCATCGCGCTCCTCGTCCACGGCGTCGTCCACCGCGTGGCTCCAGGCGTGGACCGCGCGGATCGCGTCCCGCTGCGGCGGGGGGAGGATGGCGAAGGCCACGCCGAAGTGGGAGCGTCGTCCCGGCGGCGTGGGGCGCGTCGTGGATCGGGAGCGGCTCAAGCGAGGAGCCCCTTCACGAGGAGCTTCCAGCGATCGGCCTGGCCGAGCGAGGGGCGGTCGACCAGCACGCGCCATCCGCGTGCCTCCACCATGCGGAGCACCGCGCGCCCGCCGGCGATGGTCATGCGGAGCTGGATGGCGAGCCCGCGCGGCACGCGCCCGGGTATGCCCTCGCCGAGGCGATAGAGCTCCTCCGTCGCGCGGCACAGCTCGAGGAGGAGCCTCGTCAGGTCCTCGCGGCTCCCGGGATCGCGAAGCGTGTCCGCCTGGAGACCGTGCCGCGCCACCCCGTCGCGCGGCAGGAAGACGCGGCCGCGCGCGAGATCGCGCGCGAGGTCCTGCCAGAGATTGGTGAGCTGGAGCGCCGTGCAGATGGCGTCCGACTCCTCGATCGTCCTAGGATCGTCGATCTCGTGGAGCGCGAGCACCAACCGGCCGATCGTGTTGGCCGAGCCCTCGCAGTAGGCCAGGAGATCGTCCCACGCGGCGAAGGTCTCGTCGCGCGCGTCGCTCCGGAAGGCCGCGAGGAGATCGAGGAACGGCTCGACCGGGAGCCGGTGCTGCTCGACCGCGTCCGCGAGCGCCGTGAACACGGCGCCCTCGGGGTCGCCGTCGAGCGCGCGGAGGAGCGCGGCCTCGATCGCGTCGAGGCCGGCGAGCCGTTCGGCCGAGGGAGCGTCGGCGTCGGCCACATCGTCCGCGAGCCGGGCGAAGGCGTAAATGGCAGCGAGCGCCGGGCGCCGGGACGCGGCGATGAAGCGGGAGACGACGGGAAAGTTCTCGTCGTGCCTCCGGACGATGTCCGCGCACGCGCGGTACGCGTCCGTGAGCGCGACGGGCGCCGCTTCGGAGTGGGGCTTCGTCGGGATCTGCGTCTGGCTCATGGGGTCTCTCGCGCTCCGTCGGTCGGAGCAGTAGAGCACGCGCCCCAGGGAGCGTCAAGACAGCCGGCGCCCCGCGGACGCCGTGCACATGGCGGGACCAGCCGCGTTCGGCCGCCCGAGGCTACGACACCCGCCGCTTCCGATTCT
>JAEHDN010000267.1 GCA_016880395.1 Candidatus Eiseniibacteriota bacterium | reverse complement strand
GAACAACGGTCCCGTGCGGATCGAAGGGGACTTCACGATCGTGGATCAGGACGGCCGCGTGTTCGATCTCGGCGGCCGCGACGCGATCTCGCTCTGCCGCTGCGGCCCGTCGGCGAAGAAGCCGTTCTGCGACAGCTCGCACAAGGCGTGCGGCTTCGACTCTACCGTCGAGGCCTGCGTGCTGCCGCCTCCCATGCCCAAGCCGGTCTGAGCCTTGGCCTCCCGCGCGCTCAAGATCGAGGTCGCGACGTTCCGGAACGAGGACCTGAAGCCGCTGCTCCAGGCCAAGGACGCGCCCTGCGTGTCGATCTACGTCCCGACCTCGCGCCGCTTCCCCGAGAAGCGGCAGGATCCGGTCCGCTACCGCAAGCTCGTGGACACGGCGGCCGCGCTCCTGCGACGCGCCGTGAACGCGCCGGACCCCGACGGGATGGTCGGATCGCTGCGCGCGCTCGAGCAGGAGGCCCACTGGGAGCGCTCCCTGGACGGCTTCGTCGTCTTTCTCTCACCCTCCTTCGCGGCGGCGTACCGCGTGCCGGCGGTCGTGCCCGAGCTGGCGGTGGTGGCCGATTCGTTCCACGTGAAGCCGCTCCTCAGGCTCCGCCACGAGGTGAGCCGATACTTCGTCCTCTCGCTGAGCCAGAAGGCGGTCACACTCTACGAGGGCGGGCCGCTCGGCGCGTCCGCCGTGGACGTGCCCGGATTGCCGCGTAGCCTCACGGATGCGCTCGGTCCGGTCGAGAACGTCCGGCACACGAAGACGCTTCACGCGGGGAGCTCGGCGCAACACGGCTACGGCCCCGGCAAGGAGGAGACGAAGGAGGACCTGCTCTCCTATTTCCGCGTCATCGACAAGGCTCTTCGCGATCATCTCCACGGGGAGCGCGCGCCCCTCCTGCTCGCGGCCGTGAAGTACTACCAGCCGATCTACCGCGAGGCGAACACCTACCCGCATCTCGCGGACGCCATGCTCGAGGGGAGCTATGAGCACCTGAACGGCGATCGCATCCATGCGGACGCCTGGCCGATCGTGAGCGCGCGCGCGGCGCGGGTCCTCGAGCCGTGGGTGGAGCGCTACAGGAGCGCCGCGGCGAACGGACTCGCGACCGATCGCATCGAATCCGTCGCGGAGGCCGTGATCGCGGGCCGGGTCTCGTGCGTGCTCGCGGCCGAGGGGGAGACGGCATGGGGGATCCTCGACCGCGCCACCGGAGCCATCCAGCGCCGGGAGCGGCAGCAGGACGCAGAGGACGACGACCTCCTCGACGATCTGTGCGAGGAAACGCTCAAGCGGGGCGGCGAGGCGTTCGTCGTGCCGCGCGCCTCGATGCCGACACCGAGCCCCATCGCGGCCGTCTTCCGCTTCTAGAGCGCGGCCCGGCCGGGACATCCGACACCCTGGCATCCGGACCCGGGAGGGCCTGCCACACCCTGGCTTCCGCTCCCGGCGCCAGTCGTACTATGATGAGTCATTCCATCGGACCCGCGCCTCCGCCACCCGAGGCCGCGGGCTTCTCCCCACCGGAGGTGTCCCGTGCACGTCGCCGAGCCTCGTTCCCAAGCGCCGCCGTTCACCGTCCTGCACGCCGCCCGGAACCAGGGCAAGCGCCCCATGAGCGCCGAGGACCTCTGGCGCTTCGCACGCGTCGGCGCCCCGGCTCCCTCGCCGGACGGCTCGGCCCTCATCGCTCCGGTGACGACCTATGACATCGACGAGAATCGCGGCCGCACGAGGCTGTGGCGGGTTCCGCGCGCGGGCGAGCCCGTGCCTCTGACGGCCGCGGACTCCTCGGCGACCGAGCCGGCCTACGCGCCCGACGGAACGCGCGTCCTCTACTGCCGCTGCCAGGCGGACGAGAAGCCTCAGGTGCACCTCCTCTCGCTCGAGGGGGGCGAGCCCGAGCGCCTCACGGACATGCCGCTCGGCGCCATGGATCCCCGCTGGTTCCCGGACGGGAACCGGATCGCGTTCGTCACGTTCCTCTACGCCGACGCGCCCACGCCGGCCGGCACGAAGGAGCTGGCCGAGCGGCGCGCCAAGGATCCGGTGAAGGTCCACGTCACCTCCGATCGGATCTACCGGTTCTGGGATCGCTGGCTCACGGGAGGGGAGCTGCCCCACATCTTCGTGCTCGACCTCGCGACGCGCACGCTCACCGATCTCACGCCCCAGGGAGCCGGCTGGTTCGACTTCATGGAGCCGTCGGGGCACTACGACATCGCACCCGACGGCTCGGAGATCGCTCTTTCCGCGAACTCGAGCCAGCCTCCGCACTACCTCCTGCGCTGGGCGGTCTTCACCGTGCCCACGTCGGGATCCGGACCCGTCCGGTGCCTCACGCCGGAGGGAACGCCCGAGAACGTCTCCGACGCGCTGCGTCCGCGGTACGCGCCGGACGGACGGTCGATCGTCTACGGGGCGCAGCGCGATCCCTTCTTCTACGCGGACCGCGTGCGGCTCATGCGCTACGACCGCGCGAGCGGCGCGCACACGACGATGACCGAGGCGTGGGACCGCTCCGCGGGAGCGTGGGAATTCCTCGCCGACGGATCGCTCGCGATCGAGGCCGAGGATCGCGGGCGAGGAGCCCTCTTCCACCTGGCGGCGGGCGCTCCGGCGCCGCGACTCCTCGAGGGAAAGGGGACCGCGGGGGGGCTCAGGGTCGGCCAGGACGGTCGCCTCTACTTCACGCTGCAGACCTTGAGCCAGCCCGCCGAGGTCGCAAGCTGCCTTCCCGACGGCGGGGACCTCCGGTCCCATACGCGCTTCAACGAGTCGCTCCTCGCGGAGCTCGCGATGGGCGAGGTGCGCGAGATGATCATCGAGGGAGCCGGCGGCGATCCGGTGCAGATGTACGTGACCCTGCCGCCCGACTTCGACCCGAAGCGCCAGTGGCCCCTCGTCCACGTCATCCACGGCGGGCCCCACGCGATCTCGGGAGACAATTTCCACTTCCGGTGGAATCCGCAGTTCTTCGCGGCGCAGGGCTACGTGGTCGCGTCGGTCAACTTCCACGGCTCGACTTCGTGGGGACAGGACTTCGCGGCGTGCATCCAGGGCGGGCACGGCGACAAGCCGTACACCGACATCATGCGCGCCACGGACGTGCTGGTCGAGACGGGGTACATCGATCCGGCGCGCATGGCGGTGACCGGGGGCTCGTACGGCGGGTATCTCGTCTGCTGGATCGCGGGCCAGACGGACCGCTTCCGCTGCATCGTCAACCACGCCGGCGTCTTCGATCTGCTCGCCGAGTACGGGAGCGACGTGACGCAGGGGCGCCACCAGGCCTACGGCGGCGAGCCCTGGGACCGGCTCGAGGCGATCGACCGCTGGAATCCCGCACGGTTCGCGCGGGGCTTCACGACGCCGATGCTCATCCTCCACGGCGAGCGCGACTACCGCGTGCCCCACACGCAGGCCCTCGCCGTCTACAATATCTACCAGGCCAAGCGGGTGGAGGCCCGGCTGGTCTTCTTCCCGGACGAGAACCACTGGGTGCTCAAGCCCAGGAACTCGCTTGTCTGGAACAGGGAAGTGCGCGACTGGCTGAAGCGTCATCTCGGCCAGCCCTGAATCTCGGAGGTGCACGATGATTGATGCGCGAAGGATCTCGAGGGGCGGCGCCGCCGCCCTGATGCTGGCCGTCGTCCTGGCCGGCTGCGGCGATCAGCAGAAGGCCATCGCGGAGCGGGAGCAAGCGGAGGCGAAAAAGGCGGCGGAGACGGGTGCGGCAGACGAGAAGTCCACGGTCGCGAACGAGCCGGCTCCCGCGATGGAGCACACCTACACGCTTCCATCCGGCACCATATTGGTCGGCACGCTCCAGAACACGATCAACACCGGGAAGAACGAAGTCGGCGATCCCTTCCGGCTCCGCACCGTCTCGGCCGAGCGCGTCGACGGCGCCATCGCCGTTCCCGCGGGATCGACGATCCGCGGCCACGTCACCTACGTGAACGGCGCG
>JAEHDN010000266.1 GCA_016880395.1 Candidatus Eiseniibacteriota bacterium | reverse complement strand
TGTCCGGGATTGCGAAAGCGATCGACCAAATAGTGCAAGGCATAATCGATCACGACGCCGATCAAGCTCGATCCAAACACCAGCGCCGTTCTGGATGCGGCCGAGCGCGACGGCGGCCGCAGCCCGCGCCCCGGCGCTCCCGTCCTCGAGGAGCCATCGCCCGAGATCGGTGGTATCGCGCCTGGCCTCGCGGTCGGTGATGGTGCGGATCCGTGTGATCTGGGGCGACGGCGCCGCGGCGGTCGTCCGCGACGACCGCGACGCCTGCGCGCGCGCGGCCGGGACGGCCGGGGCGAAAGCGGCGAGGGCCAGGGCGAGCGCGAGCACCCCGCGTCCGGCGGCTGCTCTACGCGCCGAGCGTCTCATGCGATCGCGAATTCCTGGAGCAGCGGCAAGGCCGCCTCGAGCACCTGCTCGGGCGGGATCGATTCCAGCGAGGCATCGGCCGCGCGCACCGAGCGGACGCAGCGGCCCACGGGAGCCCAGGCAGCCGGGTCGGACCAGCCGTAGATCCCGACCGTGGGGCAGCCGGTAGCGGCCGCGAGATGGAGCGGACCCGTGTCGTTGCCGACGTAGAGCGCCGCCCGCGCGAAGCGGGCGGCGAGCATCGGGATCGTCTCTCCCCGCACGACCGGAAGGCTCCGGCCGAGCGCCCGCGAGGCTTCGTCCACGCATCCCCCGTCCTGCGGTCCCTCGATCCACGAGATCTCGCATCCGCGCGCCATGAGCGTCCGCGCGACCTCCGCGAAGCGCGCCGCGGGCCAGCGGTTCTTCACCTTGCCCGCGCCCGGATGGAGGTAGACGGCGCCGCCCGGGGCGCGCCCGAGGAGCGAAGGATCGGGGACGAAGTAGGGAGGAGGCGGTACGACGTCCGCCGAGGCCGCGCCCGCCGCCCGCGCGAGCGCGAGCGAGACCGCCGATTGGTGGAGATCGCCCTGCGGAAAGGGCACCGCCTCGGTCAACGCCGCCCGGTCGCGCTCGCCGTAGTGCGCGGGGTCGAAGCCGACCCGGCGGGTCGCGCCGGAGGCGCGGACGAGCCACGCGCCGCTGCCGGAATAGGAGACGGTGGTGAAGTAGATCGCGAGATCCGCGCGGGGGCCGCTTCGCGCGAGCGCGCTCCAGAGCCCGCGCACGCCTCGCGTCGCTACGACGCGAACGCGGTCCGCCCATCCCTGTCCGAGCACGGCCGGAGCGTTCTGGGGACCGACGATCAGCGTGATGTGGGCGGCGGGAAAGCGGTTGCGGACGGCGCGAATGGCGGGAACGTTGAGGAGGAGATCGCCCAGCTGGTTCTGTGGGCGGAAGAGCTCGATGCGGAGGGGCTCGGAATGGGATCCGTCCGCCCGGGTCATGCTCCTTTGCCGGAGCGGCGCATCTTCTCCAGCTCGAGCACCTTGACCTGACGGTCATGGCAGTCCGTCGGCATCTCGGGCGTTTCGAAGTGGCGGTAGAGCTTGATGGTCATGGTGAGCGTGTCGAATTCAGCGCGGCATTCGGTGCAGACCCCGATGTGCTTCTTCATCTCGACGACCAGGTCCTGCTTCAGATCCTCGTCGAGATATCCGGAGAGGGATTCGAGGACCTCCTTGCACGTCATCATCACTGGGCTCCCATGGCGCGCCGTGTGCGGGGCTCGCTGAAGTAGGTCGCGAGCCGGTTGCGGACTTTGAGACGCGCTCGGTGCAGCCGGGACTTCACGGCCGCGACCGAGAGATCGAGGATCTCGGCCACCTCGGCGTTGGACAGCTCCTCGATGTCGCGCAGGACGAATACTTGGCGGAATTCGGGGGGAAGAGCTTCGATGGCTTCGGTCATCGCGGCCTGCGTTTCCTGGTTGAGCATCTGCTCGACCGGGCCCGGGGCCCAGTCTGCGATATTGATCGGCGCCTCCCGCTCGTCGGCGTCGTCGATCGACACCGTGGGAAGCTGTCGTTTCCGCAGGCGCATGAGCGCCGAGTTCGCCGTGATCCGGTAGATCCACGTCGAGAACGTGGAATTGCCCTTGAACGACTTGATGCCCCGATACGCCCGAAGGAAGGTGTCCTGGAGGACGTCCTCCGCGTCTTCCGGATTGCGGAGCATCTTCAGGGCCAGGCTGTAGACCTTCGATTCGTACCGGCTCACCAGCTCGCCGAACGCGCGCTCGTCGTCCTCTTGAGACTTGCGGACGAGCTGCTCGTCGGTCTCGGTCTGGATCACGTCTTCTCGCCCCTATCGATGCGCGGGATGGAACGGTGGGTTCCCAGAAAAATGCGTACCGATTGAGGCTACGGACGCGGACTGGGGGGTGTCAAGGCGGATCGGTTCGGGGCCGCGGCCCGGGGGGCGGGCCGGAAAGGCTGTCCGGAGGTCAGGCCACCCCGACCTTGTCCGGCTCCTCGCGCCCGATGCCATGGCGGCGCATCTTGCAACGGAGGCTACCCCGGCCGATGTGGAGGAGCCGGGCGGCCTCGACGACGTTGCCGTGGGTCCGGGCGAGGGCCCCCACGATCACGGCCTTCTCGACGGCAACCAGCGAGACCCCGTCGTTCGGAATGCGGAGCCCCAGGTCGGCGAGGCCCACCTCCTGGCCGGAGGGGTCCCGGGGCTTCGGGAGGGCCAGCTCGTCCGGGCCGATCTCCTCGGCTCGGGCGAGGAGGACCGCCCGCTCGATGGCGTTCATCAGTTCCCGGACGTTGCCGGGCCACGCGTACCGCGAGATGTCCCGCTCCCCCGCGGCGCTCAGGCATCCCTTCTTGCCGAGCTTCCGCCCGACCCGCTCGACGAAGAGCCGCGCGAGGAGCACGGCGTCGTCGTCGCGGTCCCGAAGGGGCGGGATGGAGATCGGAACCACGCTGAGGCGGTAGTAGAGATCCTCGCGGAACCGGCCCTGCCGCACCTCGTCGACGAGCGACCGGTTGGTCGCGGCGAGGATGCGCACGTCGACCGGGATGTCGCGTGACCCGCCCACGCGACGGACGATCTTGGAGTCGAGGAACTTGAGGAGCTTGGCCTGCAGCGTGAGGGGCAGCTCGCCGATCTCGTCGAGGAAGACCGAGCCGTGCTCGGCCGCCTCGAAGAGACCCACTCGAAGCTGCGTCGCATCGGTGAACGCACCCTTCTCGTGTCCGAAGAGCTCGGACTCGAGGAGCTCGCGCGGGATCGCGGCGCAGTTGATCTCGAGGAACGGCCCATGCGCCCGCGGGCTCTCACCGTGGATCGCGCGTGCGAAGAGCTCCTTGCCCACGCCGCTCTCGCCGAGAAGGAGTACGGAGGTCGCGCTCGACTCGGCGACGCTCTGCGCCAGCTCGATCGAGTCGCGAAGCGCGGAGCTCTGGCCCACGATGCGATCGAAGCGGAACTCCTCCTGAACCTTCGCCGTCTCGCGCTGCTGGCGCGCCTGCTGGGCCGCGCTCTTGCCCGCCGCCTTGAGGAGCCCGTCGATCGGCTCGTAGCGGACCGGCTTGAGGTAGAGGTTCCGGATGCCCAGCTCGTTCATCTCCGCCGCCTCGGCGGCGGACGATCGATCGAGCCAGAGCGCGAGCTGAAGGCGCGGATGCCGCTCCTTGATCGTACGGATGGCCTCGCGCCGCTCGAAGTGCCCGTCGTCCGAGCCGTTCCCGGAATCGCCGAAGTCGAGGAGGGCGAGCGTGCAGGTCTCGGCGTTCCCGGACGAGAGGAACTGGGCCACCTGGTCCGCGACCACGACGGGACAGCCCGAATCCTCGACATGACGGATGAGGCGCTCCCGCTCGGATCCGGCGGGCATGATGATGCCGACGTTGAGATTCAAGGCGTTACGACTCCCCCGTGCGACCCCTCGAAGTGGGTGGACCGCCCGACGCCGTAGGTATCGGCTCGAGCCGGGGGGAAATTTAGGGGGAAGTCCCGGAGATCGGCGAGAGGCCCCGGGGGTCTGGGGCCGCGTCCCGTGGTCCTACGGAGCGGTCTGGTGGGCCCGGACGCTGGCCGGGAACCGCATGCGGCGCAGGAGCTCGGCGAAGCGGGGGTCTGGGCGGAGCCGATCCCACCGGGGCTCCACGGCGAGGAGGACCATCTGGTTCGATCGCACCTCGTACGCGCGCTCGAGCTGGACGAAGGCCTCGTCGTCGAGCCCCAGAGCCTCGCACACGAAAGCCTGGTCGATGGGGGCGACGTACCGACGGGACGCGAGGTCGCGCATCTCGACGAGGACCGCCTCCGCCTCGGCGCGGCGCCCCATGTGTGCGAGCGCGCGTCCCATGCCCACGAGCGACCAGGGGCCGCGCGCGGTCAGCTCCGCCCCGCGCGTCGCCGCGGCCAGGGCGCGATCGTAGTCGCCCCGGGCGTCGTAAGCCGCCGAGATCCAGAAGTGGGCCGTCGAGAAATCGGGCTCGCGCTCCATCAGCTCTTCCATGTAACCGACGGCCCCGTCCAGGTCCCGGGCGAAGTAGCGCGCCCAGCCGCGCGCCGCGCGGATGATCATCGACAGGGGATCCAGCTCATACGCGCGCGTCACGGTGCGTGCGGATTCCTCGTGGCGCCCCATCGCCGTCAGCATGTTCATGTAGAAGAGATGGATGTATCCGTTGCCGTCGTTGCGCTCGAGCGCGCGGAGGAAGCTCCGCTCCGCGGCCTCCCAGTCCCACTCGGAGTAGTGCTGCACGTAGCCGAGCGCGGCGTAGCCTTCGGCGACCGTGTCGTCGATTCGCAGCGCGGCCGTCGCGGCCGTCTTCGCCTTGGGAAAGCTGTCGCCCGGCGGCAGGGTGCCGTAGAAGCCGATCACGTTGTACGCATCCGCGAGGCCGACGTACGCCGTGGCCCAGGCGGGGTCGCGCTCCACCGCTTCGCGGAAGTACTCGAGGCTCCGGAGGAGCCCCTCGTCGTTCCGCTTGTTCCAGTGCTGCCGGCCGCGGAGGTAGCTCTCGTATGCCTTGGGGTCGACCACGTGCGTGCGCGCGAGCCTGGCCTCCTCCTCGGGAGTCACCTTCACCCGGATCTCCTGCGCGATCGCGCGTGCGACCTCGCCCTGGAGCAC
>JAEHDN010000265.1 GCA_016880395.1 Candidatus Eiseniibacteriota bacterium | reverse complement strand
GTGGAGCGCGCCATCGAAGAGCTGCGCCAGCGAACCTCCGACTGGGCTCCCGTCGAGCGGGAGGCTGCCGCCGGGGACGCCGTCCTCGTCGACTACGTTCGCCTGAACGCCAAGGGGAAGCCGATTCACAAATCCGAGCAGAAGGATGCGCTCGTGGAGCTGGACGCGCAGGGACTCCTGCCCGAGTTCCGGGAGAACCTCGTCGGGAAGAAGGCCGGCGAGCACGTCGAATTCGGCGTCACCTACCCGGCCGATTTCGGCAACACGGAGCTTCGCAGCAAGACCGTGACCTTCTCTCTCGACGTGAAGGGGGTGCGGGAGCGGCATGTCCGGCCCCTCGACGACGCCTTCGCGAGCGAGGTGATCGGCATGCGGGACCTGGCCGAGCTCAGGGCCCGGATGCGGCTCAACCTGGAAGGCGAGGCCCGGCTCCGCGCCCACCGGGAGCAGGAGGAGGCGATCGTGGACCAGATCCTGGCCCGGAATCCCCTCGATCTGCCCGAAAGCATGGTGCGGGAGTATCTGGAGGAGCTACTCCAGCGTCTAAAGGACGACCGCGAGTGGACACCCGAGGAGGAGGAGCGCTTCCGGACCGAGTACCGCCCCACGGCGGAGCGGCGGATCAAGCGCGATCTCGTGCTCGATGCAATCATCCGGGCGGAATCGATCGCCGTCACCGAGGACGAGGTGGACGAGACGCTCCGGGGCGCCGCCGGCGAGGAGCCGACGGGCCCGGAGGCCGAGCGGGCCATCCGGAATCCCGCCCAGCGGGAGCGGGCCCGGTCCCATCTCCTCGAGCGCAAGCTTTTCGCGCTGCTCCGGGAGAAAGCCCAGCTTAAGATAACGGCATGAAATCCCGATCAAGCATCGGGAGGGAACATACCGAGACGGAGGAGGGCACACGGATGTCGCTGGTACCGATCGTGGTGGAGCAAAGCGGGCGCGGGGAACGGGCCTACGACATCTTTTCCCGTCTGCTCAAGGACCGGATCATCTTCATCGGAACGCCGATCGACGACGTCGTCGCGAACCTGGTCATCGCGCAGCTCCTGTTCCTGGAGGCCGAGGATCCGGACCGCGACATCAATCTCTACATCAACTCGCCCGGCGGTGTGGTCTCGGCCGGCCTCGCGATCTACGACACGATGCAGTTCATCAAGTCCGACGTCGCGACGATCTGCATGGGTCAGGCGGCCAGCATGGCGGCCCTCCTGCTCGCCGCGGGCGCGGCCGGAAAGCGCTCGGCGCTGCCCCACTCGCGTATCATGATCCATCAGCCGCTCGGCGGGAGCCAGGGCCAGGCGACCGACATCGAGATCTACACGAAGGAGATCCTGACCCTGCGGACGGAGCTGAACAAGATCCTGGTGCGCCACACGGGGCAGGGGGTGGACAAGATCGAGAAGGACACCGATCGCAACTTCTTCATGTCCGCCGAAGAGGCCAAGGCGTACCGCATCGTGGACAAGGTCATTTCCAAACTCGAGCCCTTGAAGAAGCCCGAACCGGTCGCGATCGGTTGAGGATCCTAAGGAACTCATGAAAAAGCGCGTCAGCTCTCCCCATCCCATCCGGTGCAGCTTCTGCGGCCGCGGCCAGGACGAGGTGTCCCGCCTCGTGTCGGGCCCGTCGGTCTACATCTGCAGCGAGTGCGTCAAGCTCTGCAACGACATCCTGGAGGGGGAAACCGACCACACGGTAGGCGCCCCCAAGGGCTCGCTTCCCAAGCCGGCCGAGATCAAGAAGGTTCTCGACGACTACGTGATCGGCCAGGAGCGCGCCAAGAAGACGCTGAGCGTCGCCGTCTACAACCACTACCAGCGCATCTAGTCGGGCGGCACGGTCGAGGACGTGGAGCTGGAGAAGTCGAACATCCTCCTCATCGGCCCGACCGGGACCGGCAAGACGCTCCTCGCCCGGACCCTCGCGCGCATCCTCAAGGTGCCGTTCGCCATCGTGGACGCGACCTGCCTCACGGAGGCGGGCTACGTCGGCGAGGACGTGGAGAACATCCTCGTCCGCCTGCTCCAGGCCACCGACTTCAACGTGGTGAACGCGGAGCACGGGATCGTCTACATCGACGAGCTGGACAAGATCTCGCGCAAGTCCGAGAACCCCTCGATCACCCGCGACGTGTCGGGCGAGGGCGTGCAGCAGGCGCTCCTCAAGATCCTCGAGGGCACGATCGCGAACGTCCCGCCGCAGGGCGGGAGGAAGCACCCGCAGCAGAAGTACATCGAGGTGAACACGAAGGACATCCTGTTCATCTGCGGCGGCGCCTTCGAAGGGCTGGAGAAGATCGTGGAGCGGCGCGTCAGCCAGAAGTCGATGGGCTTCGGCGCCGAGATCAAGAGCCGGAAGGATCGGAACCTGGGCGAGCTCCTGGCGCTCGTGGAGCCGGACGACCTGCTCCGTTACGGGCTCATCCCCGAGCTGGTGGGACGGCTCCCCGTGATCGGCGGGCTCGACTCGCTGAGCAAGGCGTCCCTGATCGACATCCTCACGAAGCCGAAGAACGCGATCACCAAGCAGTACCAGAAGTTCTTCGAGATGGAAGGTGTGAAGCTCGAGTTCACCGAGGACGGTCTGGAAGCCGTCGCCGAGCAGGCACTCCGGCGCGGCACCGGAGCGCGCGGCCTGCGCGCGGTGCTCGAGGAGTCCATGCTCGACTTGATGTACGAGATCCCCTCGCGGCTCGAGGTGATGGGCTGCACGATCACGAGGGAAGTCATCGAGAAGAAAGGACCCCCGATCCTCGCCCACCGGGCGGACCGCCGACGCAAGGAGGCTTGACCGCATGACGCGCGTGGAACGCGACGGCGAGGTCTTCGAGATCCGGGAGCGCATTCCGCTCCTCCCGCTTCGCGACGTCGTCATCTACCCCTACATGACCATCCCGCTCCTCGTGGGCCGGGTCGCGTCGGTGAATGCCATCGAGGCGGCCGTCCAGAAGGACCGGGTCGTGTTCGTGCTCGCCCAGCGGCGGCCCGAGGTCACCGATCCGGCGCCCAAGGACCTCTACCGGGTCGGGACGGTGGTGCGCGTGCTCCAGCTCTTCCGGCTCCCGGACGGGACGATGCGCGTGCTGGTCGAGGGGATCTGCCGCGGCCGGGTGAAGAAGTTCGCCAAGGACGGCGACACGATGGCCGCCGCGGTCACCGTGCTGCACGACGAGGTCCATCCCGAGCCGCAGCTCGAGGCCCTGCTCCGCAACGTGCTCGCGACGTTCAACGACTACGTGCACCTGAACCGCCGCGTTCCGGACGAGATCCTCGCGACCGCGAACAACATCGCGAACCCGCTGCTCCTCTCCTACACGATCGCCTCCCACCTCATCCTCAAGGTCGGGGTGAAGCAGGAGATCCTCGAGCAGGACGACCTGGTGGAGCGCTTCCGACTGCTCAGCCGCACGCTCGCGAGCGAGCTCGAGATCTTGAAGCTCGAGCGGAAGATCGAGGGGCAGGTCCGGAGCCAGGTCCACAAGAACCAGAAGGAGTTCTACCTCAACGAGCAGCTCAAGGCGATCCGCAAGGAGCTGGGCTATCAGAACGAGTTCTCGAACGAGATCGAAGAGCTCACCCAGCAGGTCAAGAAGGCGCGGATGCCCAAGGACGTGAACGACAAGGCCATGAAGGAGCACGACAAGCTCCAGAAGATGTCCTTCATGTCGCCCG
>JAEHDN010000036.1 GCA_016880395.1 Candidatus Eiseniibacteriota bacterium | reverse complement strand
GCGTCTCGGGCGTGGTGGCCAGCTTGAGCAGGAGCGAGCGGCCGAGCTGGTGATGGAAGCGCTCGTCCGGCTCGATGATCTCGCGATAGAGCGTCGCGGTGAGTCGGTCGCCCGCGCGGTCGCAGAATTCGATGAACTGGCGGTTCTTCACCACCGCGATCGCCTCGCGGGTGAACTGGCCGGCCGCGACCCGCTCGACGGTGGTCTCGAGGGAGTCGAGGTACTTGAAGAGCGGGCCGAACCCCTGGGCGAGCGGATCGAAGGTGCGCGCGTCGAAGCCGAGCTCCCCGAGCCGCTCGGCGATCATCCGGTAGTGCTTGGCCTCGTCGCCCGCCTGGCGCGCGAAGGCCATCTTCACCTCGACGTCGCTCGTGGCCACCAGCCAGCGCGCCGCGATCTCGGTGGCCTCGATCTCATTCTTGAGCGCGACTTTCAGGAGATTCGTGACGTTCAGCGTGCCCGTGACCTCGGGCTTGAGCGTGGCCTCCGGCTCGAGGCGGCGCAGGACGGCCTGGTTGGCCTCGTCGAGGTGGGCGACGAACTCGGCGGCGGTCACGCGGCGAGGCCCCGCTGCAGGAGCTCGGGCAGCTCCTGGGTCAGCGCTTCCTTGGTCACGACCCGGCGGCAGCGGGCGTGCAGCGGCTGGGTCGTCCGGGCCAGGGCGTGCGTGGTATAGCCGAGCACGGGGACGGCGGGCACGCGCTCCAGGGCCGCGAAGATCGCCTCGTAGTCCCAGCCATTGGTGGTGAGATCCACGATCACGAGGGCGGGCGGCTCGCCTTCGAGGGCCGCGGCCAGCTCCTCGGGGGTGCGGGCGAAGACCAGCGGAGTGCCGACCAGACGGGCGGTTTCCCGGATGCGGGCGACGAAGAAGAGATCCCGGACGACGGCGACGGCCTTGATGGGCGGCTCCGCCTACTCGTCCTGCTCCTGGTTGCCGAGCCAGTACCGGTTCCACTCGGCCAGGTGCGTGAGCGTGGCCAGGTCGCGCATGCGGTCGACGTAGACGATGCCGTTCAGATGATCGGTCTCGTGCTGGATCACCCGCGCGAAGAACTCCTTGGCCACCACGTCGATCGGATTGCCCTCGCGATCGCGCGCCTCGAGCCGCACCGAGCCGAAGCGCGGGACGATGCCGCGCATGTCGGGCACCGAGAGGCAGCCCTCCCAGCCGTCTTCCATCTCGTCGGTGAGCGGGGTCACGACCGGGTTGATGAGCACGGTCAGCGGGATGGCGGGGGCGTCGGGGTAGCGCGGGTTGCCGTGCACCTCGATCACGCAGATCTGCTTGAGCGCGTGGACCTGCGGCGCGGCCAGGCCGGCCCCGTTGTATTCCCTCATCGTCTCGATCATGTCGTCGACCAGCCGCTGGATTTCCGCGGAGAGGATCTCACCCACCGGGACGGGGGCGGCGACCTTGCGAAGCACCGGGTGTCCGAGACGCGCGACTTTCAGGATGGCCATGCCGATCTCCTCTCGCGTTCGGATTGTAGCATAGGCCCTCACGCGCCCTGGAAGCCGGACAGGACGGCGGGCCAGCGTGGATCATCGAGCGAGGGCTGGAAGGACGGGTAGAGCTGGGTGCGGTCGTAGAGGCCGCGATAGCGCTCGCGGATGCGCTCCCCGATGGTCGCGAAGGACCCGCTCACCGCGAAGTGATCCAGGGTCTCGTCGCTGATGAGATCGGCCATGCCCTCCCAGTCGCCCGCGAGCGACTTCGCGTGCAGGTGCGGGACGAGATCCTCGAGCCCGTGGATCGCGAGCACCGCCTGGTAGGTTCGTGTGGACGCGTAGAAGGCGATCTGCTTCTTCACCGCCCGCGCGTTCTTCCGGAGCTCCTCCTCGGTGTCGCCCAGGACCACCATGGTCGAGGCGCGGAAGGTGAAGTTGGCGCGCGAGCGACCCCCTCGGTTCAGTCCCTCCTGCACCGCGGGGTGCACGCACTCGCGGAGGTAGCGCGCGCTGTGGAAGGAGTGGATGTGCAGCCCGTCCGCGACCTCGCCCGCGATCCGGCACATCTGCGGGTTCACCCCGGCCAGGTAGATCGGGATGAGCGGATGCTCGATGGGCCCCGGGTTGAAGAAGGGCGTTATGAGATCGAACCGGTAGGAGCGCCCGCGGAAGTCGAGCGGGGTGCCCCGCTGCCAGCAGTCCCAGATCGCCCGCAGCGCCTGGACGACCTCGCGCATCCGCGGCCCCGGCGGCTCCCAGGCCACCGAGAACCGCCGCTCGTTGTGCGCCTTCACCTGCGAGCCCAGGCCGAGCGTGAAGCGGCCGCCGGAGGCCTTCTGCAGATCCCAGGCGATGTGGGCCAGGATCATGGGGCTGCGCGGGAACGCCACCGCGATCGCGGTGCCGAGTCCGACGCGCGACGTGGTGGTGGACGCGATCGCCAGCGGCAGGAACGGATCGTGTCGCGTCTCCGCCGACCAGATCGCGCCGAAGCCCATCTCCTCGGCTCTCCGCGCGTAGCCGGGCACCGCCTGGAGATCGAACGTCATCAGCCCGATGTCGAGGTT
>JAEHDN010000264.1 GCA_016880395.1 Candidatus Eiseniibacteriota bacterium | reverse complement strand
GAGCGCGGCCACCTGCTGCGGCGAGAAGGTCAGCAGGAAGCGCTCGGGCGGGACGCGGACCGCGGAAGCGCGGACTGATCGTCTCGCGCCCGGCCGAGCGCACGGCCGCCTCGCCGCCCACGCGAAGCGCCGCAAGCAAGGCAGAGGGCACGGGCACCGCGAACTCCGCGACGCCCATCGGATCGACCTCGGCCACCGCGGCGGCGAGCACGCGGATCGGCACCTTGCGGACCACGCGCGCCTGGAGAAGGAAGGCCGCGAAGCGCTCGTGCGAGCCGGCCACCATGAACGTCTTGATCGCGGTCCACATGGCCTCGCGCCAGCGATTCGCGGCGCGCTCCAAGGGCAGGATCTCGACGTAGCGGCTTTGGATGGCCGCCGGATCGTCCGCCGCCGGATCCCACGAGCGCACCAGCGGATCGAGACGCCGGTGGACCCGATAGCACCATTCGGGGTCCCAGGCCGCGTAGTCGAGCTGCTCCGCGCTCAGCGGCCGCTGGCCCCAGTCGGCGCGCTGCAAGGTCTTGTCGACCGCGGTGCCACAAAGATGATGGACGAGCGCGGCCAGCCGCAGGCTCCGCAGCGGGAGGCGGTGGTACGGCACGCGACGGGCGAGCTCGAACGTGCACTGGAGGCCCTGGACGAAGTCGGCGCCGAGGATCCGCCGCTCGAACCGCGCGTAGTGCGCCCACTTGGTGATCCCCGGGTCCGCGATCACGCGCGGCGCGAACGTCGTGTGATACGCGGCGGCCATCTCCGGCGAGAGGACGTCGAGGACGTGGAGGCTCCCGTCCCCGAGGCGGAGCTGGACGAGCGAGAGGCGCGGCGACTTCGTGTTCCAGTCCGCGGTCTCGGTGTCGATCCAGATCTCCGGCTCTTGCGCGACCCGCGGGGTGAGGACGGCGAGGTCCTCCGGCGTCTCGTGGATCCGGTAGTGCAGTCCCGTCGGGGATTGGATGTCGCGCAAGGCGCCATCGTACTTGGGGGACCCTGACATGCGAGGTCAGGGTTCGTGGCGCTTTCAACGCGCTCACGCGGACCTCCGGAGACGCGTCGCTGGGTTAGTGTCCTATCGGCTGGTCGCTCTCCCCTTCTAGCCGAACCCTCGGTTTGTTCCCGTCCGTTTCTCGCCGGGGACTTCGAGAGCAGGACATGGGAGGGCGCGTGGCGTACCTGATCGAGTTCACTCCTGAGGCTGTCGAACATCTGGCGCAGTTCACCGCCCGCCAGAAGTCGAGTGTGCTCGACGCGATTGAAGTTCAGTTGAAACACGAGCCAACCGTGGAGACGCGCAACCGGAAACGGATGAGGCCCAACCCGCTGGCCCCTTGGGAGCTGCGGGTTGGGAGCGCGCGCGTATACTACGAGGCAGTCACTGAGCCTCGCGCTCTCGTGACGATTCGAGCGATCGGCATGAAGTATCGGGAGCGCATTCGGATCGGAAGGACCTGGTGGCAGGCATGAGGACGCTCGAAATCGCTGACGCGACGGGTCAGCTGGCGAGTTACGCGAGGAAACTGCGTCGCCGTCCACTCATCGTGACCAGGCGTGGCCGGCCGATGATGGCTCTCGCCCCCCTCGAGAATGTGGACCTGGAGACG
>JAEHDN010000263.1 GCA_016880395.1 Candidatus Eiseniibacteriota bacterium | reverse complement strand
CGGGACGAGACGGAGCGGCCGGAGGCGGTGGAGGCGGGGGTGGTGAAGCTGGTGGGACCGCACCGCGAGGCGATCGTGACGGCGGCGGTGGAGCTGCTCGACGATCCGGCCCGCTACCGCGCGATGGCGGCGGCGGTGAATCCGTATGGAGACGGCCACGCGGCGGAGCGGATCGTGGGAGTGATCCGGGAGATGCTCGGGGCCGGCTGAGCCGTCAATCCGGCGGACGTCCGGAAGCCTGGAGGACCTCGGTCCACTCCTGTTCCGACCGCACCTCGCGGATCGCACCTTGCCCTGTGCGGAAGACTTGAAAGGGAAAGGCGGCGCGCCAGCTTCCATCGAGCGTGACTCCGTCCGGTCCCACGCTCGCCCTCTTCGCCTCGTACACGTTCGCGCGGATCCGCATGCCGGGATGCGCCAGCTCGAGCGCGGGCCCGAGATCCCACGAGGTCCTGAAGGTCGGCTCTCCGTTGACCGATTGCCTGAAGCGCCGATCGAGTACCGCGACCAGCGTCAGGGAATCGCGGCCGGCGAACCCGGCAGAGCGTATCGCCGAGCTGATCTCCTCCACGATGCCCCGGTTGTACCGCGCCGCCTCGATCCACGCCTCCCGCTGTCCGACCGTGCCCAAGGTGAACAGGGTGAGGAGCCCGAGACATGAGATCCGCCCCACACTCCGCGCCCACGCGGCACGGGCCGCCGTCGCCCAGACGAGCGCCGACGCGAGCAGAAATCCCGCCGCGAACCGGATCGCTCCCTGGGTCCGGCTCTCGAAACCGTGGGCCGTGGGATGGTAGTCCGAGAAAACGAAGATCGCGTGTGCCGCGACGAAGGCACAGACGCCGATGATCAGCACCCTGTGGCCAGGGCGTCGTTCGGGCAGAGACCGTTCCAGGATGATAAGGAGCGGGACGAGTGCGCCGAGCAGAGCGGCTAGGGCGATCGGCGGGATCAGCGGGATGTCGCGGAGGGAGCGCACCGATACCTGGATGGCTCCGACGTAAGCCACGCGTACGCCGTCGAGCGGGACCGAGACGAGCCTTCCGAAAAGGTCGTGCGGTATGGCCGCTCGCGTGAAGGACGGGTAGAAGAGGAGCCGCTCGAGGAGCAGGCGGTAGAGCCCGATCCCCGCGATTGCGACGAGGACCGGAATCGACGCGCGGAGCACGCGATCGCGAGTCCAGGGACCTGGTTCAGCCGCAACGCCCGCGAGAGCGACGGCGGGGAAGAGTGGGATGAAGGATTCATAGGATAGCCCCGACAAGACGAGCAGGACGGCTGCGCCCCCCCCGCTCCACGCGGGCGCTGTACGAAGGGTCACAAGCCAGAGCGCAGCAGCCCAGAGCGCGCCGGCGAGGTTGGAGTTCATCATCATGGACGAGAAGACGGTGCCCGAAGCGGTCGGATAGACAGCCACGAAGGCGCACGCGGCGAGGGCGAGTCCCGGATCGAGAAGCCGGCGGAGCGCCTCGTGGACGAGCAGCACGCTCGCTGCGAAGAGCGCGAGATTCACGGCATGGTGAGCCCAAGCCGTCGAGCCCAGGAACCAGTAGCAGAGCCCATGAAGCACGGCCGAGACCGGACGGGCCGTCATGGTGACGAACGAGGAGAGGTAGGACTGGAACGCAGGATACGAGGGAAAGTCCCGTGGGGTGGTGACGAAGCCGAGGTCGTCGCGGATCAGCCCGCCGCGAAGGACGTAGGGGAGATAGACGCCGAGGATGAGAAGCAGGAGGAGCACTCGAGCCGCCGCCCCTCGGCGCGCAGCGTCATGGCCGGGCTCGATCAGTCTCCCGCGCTCCCCATGTGGTGCCGCACGCGCTCCGCCACGCGGTCCACGTCGGCGTCGGTCATGTCGGGCCAGATCGGGAGCGAGAGGGTCTCGTCGTAGCAGGTCTCCGCCACGCGGTACTGCCCGGCGCGCACGCCCAGCCGCTCCTGGTACCAGGGGAAGAGGTGGAGCGGCTTGAAGTGGACGCTCGTGCCGATCCCGTCCTCCCTGAGCGCGCGAGCGAGCGCCGTCCGTCCGGGCCGTCCTTCGCGCGGCGGCACCGCGATCTGGTAGAGGTGCCACGCGTGGCGCAGGCCGTCCTCAACCGTGGGCGTGCCCACCACGTCCTTCAGGGCCCCCTGGTAGCGCCCCGCGATCGCCTCGCGCCGCGCGCGCATCGCGTCGGCCCGGCGCATCTGGGCGAGCGCGAGCGCGGCCTGCATGTCGGTCATGTTGTACTTGTAGCCCAGCTCGGTGACGTCGTACTCCCACCAGCCCCCTTCGTCGTAGCGGCTCCAGGCCGCCGCGGAGAGGCCGTGCAGGGACAGCCGCCGCATCCGCTCCGCCCATGGCGCGTGCGCGGTCACGGCCATGCCGCCTTCGCCCGCCGTCACGCCCTTGGTGGCGTAGAAGGAGAAGCAGGTGATGTCGGCCTGCGACCCCACCGGCACGCCCCAGATCTGGGCGGTGAGGGAATGGGCCGCGTCCTCGATCACGGGGAGCTTGTGGTGGTGCGCGATGGAGGCGATCTCGGCCGCGCGGCAGGGGTGTCCGGCCATCGACACCGTCACGATCGCACGCGTCCTGGGCGTGATGGCCGCCGGCAGTAGCCGGGGATCCAGGTTCTTCGTGCCCCGCTCGACGTCCACGAACACCGGGCGCGCTCCCAGGTAGAGGATCGTCTCGCCGGTCGAGACGAAGGTGTAGGGGGAGGTGACGACCTCGTCCCCCTCGCCCACGCCCGCCGCGATGAGGGCCAGATGGAGGGCCGCGGTGCAGGAGGAGACCGCGACGCCGTGGAGCGGTCCCGTCTCGCCGTGGTGGTTCCGCTCCGCGACAGCCTCCGGTGGCGGCGAGACGTACGCGACGACGGCGGCCTCAAGCTCCTTCACCCGAGGCCCGGTCGTGAGCCAGCCCGAGCGGAGCACGGAAGCCACGGCATCGAGCTCGGCCCCCGTGATGGAGGGGCGATGGAAGGGGATGGGCTGAGCCATGGCGGCTAAGCTAGCACAGAATCAGTGCTTGCGGGGAAAAGCCTTCTTCTGTTAGGGTCTCATGGCTCCCCACTCACAGTCGTCCATGCCCCAACTAGAGGAGAGCGCATGCGACCCTCATCCCAGTCCTTCCCCCGTCTGCATCTTGCCTTGGCTGCACTGGGCCTCATCTCTCTCCTCGCCGTCAACGGCTGCGGTGATGACGACAACCCGACGAATCCCGGCGGCGGCGCCACGACGACCAGCTTCACCGGAACGTTCGTGAGCGGGTACGAGGGCGGCATGCTGACCATCACGGTCAACACCGTTTCCCTGGCGCGGCCCCTTCGCGCGGCCTCGGCCGCGGTCACCGCGACGGGAGTGCTTTCACCCGACGGCGGAACGGCAGTCCCTCTGACCGGCACGTACGATGCCACGACCGATTCGCTCTACCTGACCGGCGGCGGTTACGCCCTGGCTGGCCAGTACTACGGGAGTGGCCCCCTCGTGGGGATCGGGGGCGTCTATACCGGACCCAACGGTCCCGGGGCCTTCGGATGCCCGGTCGGAAGCTCGGCGTCGAT
>JAEHDN010000035.1 GCA_016880395.1 Candidatus Eiseniibacteriota bacterium | reverse complement strand
GTGGCCCCCCCGGCGCCCGGACCTCTCCTGGGCCGCCTCACCTGCGAGTTCCGCCTCCGGCTGACGAACTACAACCTGCGTCATTTCAATTACTTATAGCTGCCACAATCTGCAGGCTGGGTGCCATGTTTGTGCCACAGGTCCAAGCGTCTCATGGTCAGGCACGGGCAGGGGGCTCGAGCCGGGCCGGACGGGGCAACGAGGCTCCGGGGGCCGAATCCCCCCAGGGTGAGAACCCGAGGTATCCATCATGAATCGACGGACTGTTTGGAGTCTCGCGCTGGCGATCCTCGTCGCCGCCGGGCTGGCGACCGAAGCATCGGCCCGCACCATCGTCCCCACGCCCAATCTGAGCGGCACGTGGCGGCTCGAGCACGGCTCGAACGGCAAGTACTGGCACGGAGGGCGTGACTTTGGCCGGGGCAATGACAGGGGCCAGGGCGTGGGCCTGGGAGATGTCACGCTCCCGCGCGCGTTCCAGATCGTGCAGGGCCCGAACCGGGTCCGCGTGATGAACCGTCGGGGTGAGGTCGTGCAGGTGATCCTGCTGGACGATCACTTCGGCTTCAACGGACGCGGCGGCTTCGGCGATAGCCGCTTCCGCAACCGCAACCAGAACCAGAACGACCGCGACGTGCTCATCGGCCAGTGGCATGGGCCCGTGCTCGAAGCAGAGCAGATGGGGCCTCGCGGGACGCAGGTCACGCAATCGTTCCGTCTCGCCAATCGCGGCCGCACGCTGGTGGTGCGGACCGAGGTCGCGCGGGGACGCTCCGGGGCGACGATGCAGATCGAGCAGATCTACGAGCGGGCGTAATCGCCCGGGGTCGCGGCGCGGCGCGGCCCACGATGCGAGCGGCGCCGTCCTTCGGGGCGGCGCCGCCTCGTTTCAGTCGAACTCGAACTTCGGGTCGGCGGGGGTCTGCTCCAAGCCCACGCGGCCGATCCGGATGTCCGCCCGGTTGTAACTCTCTCCCTTCATCTTGAATCCGGCGAGCCTGCGGAGCATGGCGAGCTGCCCCGTGTGGGTCAGGGCATCGGCGATCCCGCCCTGGAAGACGCTGCCCGGATCCCACCGGATCAGCTCACCCGAGGCCAGGTAGGCGTCGAGGGCCCCGAGCGAGGCGTAGAAGCGGCGGATCTCGGCCTCCCACGCCTGAGGGGTCGCCTGGGTGAAGGCCGGAGCGCCCTGCACCGTGCGGAGCACCCAGTCCATCAGATCCCCCATGTGCGCGAGGATCTCCACGCACGACGGCGACTCCGGTGTGGCCCGGAACCGGCCGAACTCCTCGGGGGTCCCGCGCACGGTCTTGCCGGCGCGGTAGGCGAGCGTGGCCAGGGCGTGCCGGAGAAAGGCCCGGGTGGTCGGATCGTCGGCGGACAGCTTGGTCATTGGCTTCTCTCCTTGCGCGTGGCCCGGCGGCTCGGATCGAGGAAGCCTACGCGCCCTTGCCGAACCGGGCAACCCTCGATAGGCTGCTGCGCGGGACGGCGTGGCCGGCCCTGCGATCCCGACATCACCCGACCGAGGAGGTAACGGACGGTGCAGACCCGTGCGATCGTTCCCCTGCGCCTGCTGCTCGCCGGCGCGCTCCTGATTCCAGCCTGCAAGACGCGTGAGCCGGCTCCTCCTTCGGGAAGCGAGCCCGCGGTCACGGAGCCGATGATTACGCTTCCGGTCGTCGAGAACCTGACCTATCTCGGCCTCGAGGAGGACGTGGCGATCACGCTGCATCGGGGCCGGTGGGAGGGGGACACGGCCGTGCCCGGCATCGCTTCGAGGCCGAGCGTGAATCTCGTGCGCAACTACGTGCTGATCGGCGACGTCGATGGGGACGACAAGGAGGACGGGCTCGTCTTCCTCCAGGGGCAGTCGGGAGGGAGCGGCACCAACATGTACTGGGCGCTGGTCCAGCACCGGGGGGACGACATCGAGAACACCGCGCTCCGGCGGATCGGGGATCGCGTGCAGGTCCGAGATGCGCGGTTCGATCACGACCGCATCGTGCTCGAAGTGGTTCAGGCCGGACCCGACGATGCCCTTGCGTTCCCCGGCGAGCTGAGGACGCGCATGTGGGAGTGGAACTCCGGGACGTGGCGGGAGCGCACCAATCCGAATCCCATGGGCCGCCTCACGCTCGAGACCATCGAGGGCACGCGCTGGCGGCTCCGCGCGTGGGCCGACGGCGAGCCGGCCCCGGAGACCCCCGAGGTGACCCTGTCCGTGGACAAGGGCCGCATCTCCGGGCGCGCGGGCTGCAACACGTACTCGGCGGCCTTGCGCGCGCTGCACGCGCCGGGGGAGATCGCGATCGCGCCCCCGGTCGCGACCCGCATGGCCTGCGCCGATTCCGTCATGAGGCGCGAGGCGCGCTTCCTCTCCATCCTCCCGAAGGTCGACCGATTCGGGTTCGCGGCCACGGAGCTCGCGCTCGGGTACACGGCCGGCGACAAGAAGGCCAGTCTCTACTTCGAGCGCGTCCCCTCAGAGGGTGGCGACGGCGAGCTTGCGCCGTAGCTGAAGCACCCGGACGTCCGGGTCCACCACCACACGCTCCGGCTGGAAGCCGCACCGGAGGGTGACCTTCCGCGACTCGCCGGCCGCGAGCGTGATGGTCTCGCGCGCGTCGTGATAGCCCGGGTTCGGCGTCGAGGCCGGAGCCGACGTGCCCGTCCCCTTTCGCTTCACCCAGCGCTCCCCCGCCGTCGCGGCGATCTCGACAGGCATGACGCCCGTGCCGATGTTCCGCACGGTGGCGGTCACCTCGAAGCCGTCCCCCACCTTGCGCTTCGTCGCGTCGGTCACGCGGTACTCCGGGACGACCTTGTCCTCCATCCACTCCTGAGCGAACGCGTCGTACGCCACCGGGTCCTGCGCGTAGGGGCGCATCGCGGCCACGAAGTCCTGGAGCGCCGGATGGTCGCGGCTCACGCTCCAGGTCTGGATGAAGTTGCGGTAGCCCGCGAGCGCGCGATCGTGCCCGAGATGGTCGTAGAGCATCCAGAAGACCCAGCCGCCCCGGTCGTAGAGCACCGTGTTGTCCGCCTCGCGCTTGCCGTCCACGTCGTACATGGCGCGCTCGTCGTCCACCCGCCGGCGGTCGTTGTAGCGGGACTCGATCCCCTTCGCGAACTCCATCCGCGCGGCCGGCCCCTTCACCTTCTCGAAGAGGAGCATCGTCGAGAAGTGGGCCGCTCCCTCGCTCAGGAAGTCTCCGTTGGGCCCGTCGGCCGGCGTGAGGATGTTGCCCCACCACTGGTGGGCCGCCTCGTGTGCCGTGACGAGGAAGGTCGCGTCGGTCTTCGTTTCGTTCCGCGTGAGGAAGCCGATGTTCTCGCTGAAGGTGATGTTGGTGCCGAATCCCTGCGCGTAGCCGGCCAGGGCCGGGAACTCGGAGAGCTTGAGCTCCTTCCAGGGATACGGGAGGAACCACTCCGAGTACCAGCGGCGCGCCGCGTCCAGCGTCTGCGACATCTCGGCGACGTTGTACGGGTGGGCGGCGCTGTAGTAGATGGTCGTGCCGTGCCCCTGCTTGACCTGCCAGCGGCCGCACACGACGTTCAGGATCTTCACGGGATGATCGGTCTCCCACACCTGGGTCCGCCAGCCGTCCTTCACGCTGTTTCGCGTGCAGACGCCCACCGAGTTCAGCGTGTACGCCTCGGGTCCGGTGACACTGATGCGGGCCGGGAACCACGCGGTCGCGCCGAAGCCGGCCCGCGTGACGCCCTTCCAGTAGTCGCGCGGATAGCGGCGCGGCTCGGTCCTGTTCTCCTTGGTCTCGCCCACGCTCTCCATGAACCCGAGCACCGGCATGAAGCTCGGCGTGAAGCCGGTCAGGACGACGCCTGACGGTAGGATGAACTCCTCCGTGTTCTCGCCGTTCCTCGTGGCGCCGCGGGGGAGCCTCCCGTCGAAGCTCCACCCCACCGCGACGCTGTCACCGGGCGCGAGCGGGCTCGGCGGCTGGATCACGTACAGGCGCTCGGTCGTCTCCGGGGTGTACGGCTTCCCGTTCAGGGTCCAGGTGACGTGCTCCCAGTGATCCCCGCCCGTGATCGGGAAGCGGGCGAGCACGGAATCCGCGCCGTTCACGAGCGTGAGGGAGCCGCGACTCGAGATCCAGTGCCGGGCGGGATCGAGCTTCAGGGCGATGTCGGCGCGCCCGATGTCCGGGAGCGGCGCATTCATCCAGGTCTTCAGGTTCTTCGCCCAGTAGTCCTTGCGGGCCTTCTTGGCGACGCCGCCGCCGATCCCGTCGTGCACCTGGACGAGGAGGACGCTGCAGGCGATCGCCGGGACCGCCGCGAAGGGGGCGAGCTTCAAGGCGGATCCCATGAGCCGCCCGGGCGCCAGGCGGTGCATCGTCTGCACCGCATCGTGGCCGCGTCGCGCGAAGAGCCGCACCGCGAGCACCGTGAAGAGGACCGACAGGCCGAGGACGCCGATCCGGTTCCAGACAAGCGCCGCGCGGTCGGTCTCGAAGAAGCCGAGATCGCTCCAACGGAGCGCGCCCCAGAGGGGCCAGTTGAAGACCCAGTTGATCTGGCCGAGGACGGCCCTGAAGAGCGTGAAGATCAGCGCCGCGAGGGCGATGCCGTACGCCGCGTACCGGCTGCCCACGGCCGCGTAGACCGCGGTGACGAACGTCGTCCAGACGAGAAACGTCGGGACGAGCAGGAGTCCCCAGACGAGGAGGAACGGCACGATGGAGAACGGGACCGTGTGCTGCACGAGGACCGCCAGGAAGCAGGCCAGGAGGGACGCCACGAGCACCGCGCCGCCCACGACCGCGTTGGCCACCGCCTTCCCGGTGAGGAGCGCGCCCGTCCGGATCGGCGTCGCGTAGAGGATCGGCGCGAGATCGGCGGCGCGCTCCCGCTCGAGCGACTCGACCGTGTAGAAGAGGAGGAGCAGACAGACCCACCCGGAGACCTGATTCGCGATCGCCACGGCCGTGATGCCGGGCGTGAGCAGGATCGGCGTGTCGAAGGCTCCCACGGCGACCAGGGCGTTGCCGAGCGCCTGGAGGAGGATCAGTGGGATGAAGATGTAGAGACCCTTCTGGCGCACAAGCTCCCGCATCTCGGCCCCGGCGACGGCGCGCACCGTGCGCAGGAACCCAGGCTGGCCTCCCGACATCCGGAGCGAGGCGACGTCCTGCGCTCCCTCGAGCCACGGGCTCAGCGTCTCGGGCGCGGTCACGGCCCGGAGGTTCCGGGCGCGTGCTTCGACCGCGCCGCGCTTCGCGCGCGCCACCGACCGCTGCGTCAGGAGCACCGAAGCGAGCCCGATCACCAGGAGGACGGCCCGGTTCACGAAGAAGAGCATGTCGTAGGGCACGTGGGCCCGGTTGTAGTACGCGACCCCGCGGTCGACCTTGAGGAGCGCCTCGTTCAGCCACCGGTACCCGGAGGGGTCGAGGAGCTGCAGCAGGCGGTTCACACGCCAGTCGAGCCAGGACGGGGACCAGGTCCAGAGGAAGAACCCGCACACGAGCAGCATCGCCACCGGCAGGATGAAGACGAGAACGCCGTTCTGCGCCCGCTGCCCCACGTACATCGAGAGCGCCGCGTAGAAGAGGAGGAACGGGATCCCGATCGTGAGCACCGGGATCGCGTAGCTCCCCAGGGCGAAGGGGCCCCGGATCTCGTTGGCGCCCGCGTTGGGCACGACGTGATTGAAGAAGGCGTTGACCAGAACCTGCCACGCCATGAGGACGACGAACCCGGCCGTGATGGCGAGGTATCGTCCCCAGACGTACTCGCCCGCGGTGAGCGGCGTCGAATAGAGGAGCGCGTCCACCTTGGTCTCGCGGTCCCGGATGAGCGTGAGCCCCGCGCTGATCGCGATGAAGAAGGCGTAATAGAGCAGCACGATGTACGTCATCATCTGCGTCTGGGCGAACTCGGACGTGATCCATGCCTTCGTGCCCCCGACGGAGCTGTCCCCCGAGGAGATCTGCACGTGGCCGGTCGAAAGGCCCCAGCCGCTCAGGAGGAGCACGAGCGCCAGGATCACGAAGAGCGGTCTCCGGAACGTGTGGGCGAGCTCGACCCGGAACGTCGCGCCGAGCCGGCGGAGGCTCATCGCTCCGCTCCCGCCCCGGGCGACCCGGCGATCGCTCCGGGAACGCCGCCGCCGCGCTGGAGGAGGGTGGTCCCGCCGGCCGCTCGCTCGCGCGATGGGAGGGAGCCGAGCCGCATGAGGACCAAGTAGGCGTCCTCGAGCGTCACCGGCACCGGCGCGAAGCCTTCGGGCGGCGAGCCCGACGGCTCGTAGAGGCGCGCGCGGTTCTTCCCCTCGACGAGGAGGGCCTGCGTGACGACCCGTTCCGATCGAAGGCGCGGCAGATCGGCGACCTCGACGGTTCCCTCGTACATGGAGCCCGCGATCGCGGACCTCGCCTCGCCCGGCGTCGTGACCGCGAGCAGGCGTCCCGCGCGGATCACCGCGAAGCGCGGGCAGAGGACCGCAACGTCCTCGACGATGTGCGTCGACAGGATCACGATGCGGTCCTGCGCCAGCTCGGAGAGGAGATGGTAGAAGCGGAGCCTTTCCTCGGGGTCGAGGCCTGCCGTCGGCTCGTCCACGATGATGAGACGGGGGTTCCCCGCGATGGCCTGCGCGATGCCGAGGCGCTGCCGCATGCCGCCCGAGTATCCCTTCACCGCTCGCTTCGCCGCGTAGGTCAGATTGACCCGCTCGAGCAGCTCGGCCACGAGCTTCTTCATACCCTGCGGCGCCGTGATCCCCTTCAGCTCGAGGAGGTGCGCCAGCATGGCCTGGCCGCTCAGGTGGGGATAGAAGCCGAACTCCTGCGGAAGGTATCCCAGGCGGGGCCACAGGCTCTCGGGATGTGACAGGGTGTCCGACCCGTCGAGCGTCACCGCGCCCGAGGTCGGCTCGAGGAGGCCGGCGAGGATCTTCATGAAGGTGGACTTCCCGGCGCCGTTCGGGCCGAGGAGGCCGAACATCCCGGGCGCCACGTCCAGGTCGATGCCGTTCAATGCGGTGACCGGCCCGGGGTAGACCTTCACCAGGCCGCGCGTGCTGAGCATGAGAGCCTCCTCAGGTGGGTGGAATCATCAGGCCGGCGCGACCCGGGCGTGCAGAGGAACGGCGTGCCCGCGCGTCCCGCGGTCCTCCCGCGGCGCCCGACATGCTCCCATACGCGGACCGGGGGTTCAAGGTTTCGGGGCGGCCGGCTCGCGCCGTGCCGCCCCGGGGGGTTTGTCTGCGACCGGAGCCCGCTAGAGGACGAGCGTGCCGGTCCGGATGAGGTAGGCGAGCCGCTCCCGCTGCTCAGGGTCGAGCAGCTCATGGAGCTGACGGACCGCCTTCACGACGGCCACCTCGAGGCGCTGGGTGCTCGCGCCGCGGAGCGAGACCGCCTCCTCCGCCTTCGCCTCGAGAAATGACTCCGCCCCCACGGCCTCCGCGAGCGCCGAGAGACGGCGCCGCTCGTCGACCGCGTGCTGCGCGCGCTCGATCTTCAGCTCGTCCAGGATGCGAGCGAGCGCGATGACCTGCTCCTCACGGAGGCCGAGCTTGAACGCGAGGAACCGGAGCGGCCGCCGCACGCCGAAGCTCCCTCCGCCTGCCTCGGCGGAGAATTCATGCGGCTGCGAGCGGTCCCAGGCGGACGCGTAGGCGGGAACGGCGTGGCGGGCAACCTGGCCTCGGTGGGAGCAGCGTGCATGGACCAGGGCACTGCGGAACGAATGGTGCATCGGGCACCTCCTCGCGCCGGGGCAATCGCTCCCGGCGGGATCATGACGCGTGGGCACCATGCCTCACGCAGTCTGTTTGGATGCCTCCTTCGCCGCGACGGTTGCGCGGTCGGACGCAGCAGGCTCATGCCCCGGGGAGCTGTAGCACGGCTCGACCCTTGCACGCTGGCCGGTGCCTGTTGCGCCACCCGGGACCCGCCCAGGGTGGGGGTTCGACCGGCTCGGCTATCACACGTGGCTGGAGCAAGATCGGGGGGAATCCTGAGGCGGCGCGCGATCCAGCGAGGCGGGGCCGAACGGGGATCTTACAACCGAGTGCAGTTTTCGCCTCCGCCGCCGGCGGAAGGAGGAGAGCCATGGCCCGATGCGAGAGTTGCGGCAACGACTACGACAAGTCCTTCGACGTCATCATGGACGGGAAGAGCCACACCTTCGACAGCTTCGAGTGCGCCATCCACGCGCTGGCCCCGACCTGCGAGCACTGCGACTGCCGGATCATCGGGCACGGCGTGGAATCCGGAGGCGCCCTCTACTGCTGTGTCAGCTGCGCGCGCCAGACCGGCGTGTCGGGACTCCGCGATCGGGCGGAGTCGGGCCAGGGCCAGGCCGCGCACTGAAGGCGGAGGCTCCATCCAAGCCTCCGCCATGGTCCGGTCGGCTCAGCGCGGCTTCTCGATCACCCCACAGCCGACGCGCGCGCCCGAGTTGCCCGAGGGCTGAGTCGTGAAATCGTCCTCGCCGGCATGGATCAGCACCGAGAGACCCGTGATGCTCTCGTAGACCAGCATCGAGTCGACGTGATCGTAGTTCGCCTTGCCGTCCGCGCCGGCCTCGATATTGCCGAGATCTCCCGCGTGCCGGGCGGTCGGTGGCGCGGTCGGCGCCCCGTGCGGTGAGCCGGTCGGATTGAAGTGCCCTCCCGCGGACATGGCGTCCGGGGCCGAGCAGTCCCCCTTCTCGTGGATGTGGAAGCCGTGCTTTCCGGGCATCAGGCCCTCGAGCGTGGCGATCACACGCACACCTCCGTCCACCTTGTAGAAGCGCACCTCACCCTTCGCGTTGTTCCCCTGGGTCGGCGCGATCCGCGCGACCTGATAGTCCTTGGCGTTGCATCCCGCGAGCAGCAGGACCGCGGCGCACGCGGCGATGCCCCACACATTCCTCGGCGATGACCTCATCGACCCTCCCTCCCTGGCCGCGTCCGCGAGCGCGGGCGCGGCGGTCCGAGCAACGCTCCCATGGTGGCACACCCTACCCGCTGCGCGATACGGCGGCAATCTCTCTCGGCCCTGTCTCGCCGAGATGCCGCTCGGCCCTAGGATTCGCCGAAGGCGGTCAGCAGCCGGACGACGTGCTTCGCGTGCTTCAGGTAGAGATCGATCCGGATGTTCTCGTCGGGCGCGTGGGCGCGCGTATCGGGATAGCCCATGCCCGCCGTGGCGATCGGCAGGTCAAGGATGTCGATGAAGGAATGCGTGGGTCCGGAGCCGCCGATCATCGGCACGATCTGCATCGGCGCGCCATACACCGACTCCGCCGTCCGCGCGACCATCGCGAGGAACGGATGGTCGGGATCGGTGCGTCCCGGCCCCGTGCCGCCCAGGAGGACCGTCTCCACGTCGTCGAAGCCCTGCGCGTCCAGGTGCGCGCGCAGACCTCGGAACACGTCCTCGGGCATCTGATCGGGCACGAGCCGGAAATCCACCTTGGCGGAGGCGTACGCGGGAAGGACGGTCTTCGAGCCAGGCCCCTGGTAGCCGGTCGTGATCCCGCAGATCGTGCAGGTGGGCTCGAACACCTCCGCGACCCGGAGCGCGACGCCTCCCTCGAGACCGCGCAGGAACCGCTTCACACCGTACAGCCCGCGAAACTCCCCGGTCTTGTCCGGCGCCTGCTCCATCAGCTCCAGATCCCGCACCGAGGGGGGGCGCACCTTGTCGTAGTGGCCGGGGATGCGGATGCGCTCGTCCGGCCCCTTGAGCGACGCGAGCGCCCAGGTGAGCCGCCACGCCGCGTTCGGGAAGATCGAGCCGCCCACGCCGGAGTGCGCGTCGCGCGCGGCCGTGCGCACGCGCAGCTCGACGTAGCAGATGCCGCGCAGCCCGGCGTGGAGCTGCGGACGATCCTGCGCGTCGACGTACCCGAACTCCCAGAGGCAGGCATCGCCCTCGAGGCGGTCCCGCTCGCGCGCGAGGAACGATGGGAGGTGGACGCTCCCGATCTCCTCCTCCCCTTCCACGACGAACTTCACACGGCAAGGGAGCTCGCCCTGCGCGGCGAGGATCGCGTCGATCGCATGGAGGCGGGCGACCAAGTGCCCCTTGTCGTCGCTCACGCCCCGGCCGTAGAGGCGTCCATCCCGGAGCGCGGGCTGAAACGGCGGGCTCGTCCAGAGGTCGAGGGGCTCCGGGGGCTGCACGTCGTAGTGGTTGTAGATCACGAGCGTGCGGTCGGAACGACCGTCCCGCTCGGCCACCACGACCGGCGATCCCTCGGTCGGCAGCACCTCGACCCGGAAGCCACGCGTCCGGAGCATCCCGGCCACCAGATCCGCGCACGCGTCGACCCCGAGGCTCTGGGCCACCACGCTCGGCTGCGCCACGAGGCGGCGCAGCTCGTCGAGGCTCGCCTCGAGACGATCCTCGAGCCATCGCTCCAACGCAACGAAGTCGGCCATGGCGCCCCACTCTACGGGCCGTAGCCGGGAACCGCAAGCAGCGCCGGGTCCTAGGTGGCAGCCGAGGGGCCACCTTCGTACCGGTCCAGCTCCGGGGGCGGACCGGGTATCGTCGAGACATGCGCTTCCCTGCGGAGCCTTTCCGGATCAAGGTCGTCGAGCCCGTTCGGTACGTCTCGCGCGCGGAGCGCGTGCGCTGGCTCGACGAGGCCGGCCTCAACCTCTTCCGCGTCCCGGCGGAGACGATCTACGTCGACCTCCTGACCGACTCCGGCACGTCCGCCATGAGCGACGCACAGTGGGCGGGGCTCATGCTCGGAGACGAATCGTACGCCGGCAGCAAGAACTTCTACCGGTTCGAGCGCACCGTGCGCGACCTCACCGGCTACCGCCACGTCATCCCCACGCACCAGGGGCGGATGGCCGAGCACCTCCTCTTCTCCGCGCTCCTCAAGCCGGGCCAGATCGTGCCGAACAACAGCCACTTCGACACGACCCGGGCCAACGTCGAGGCGCAGGGCGCGGTGGCGCTGGATCTCGTCATCGCGGAGGGGCTCGATCCCTCGGCCGACCATCCATTCAAGGGGAACATGGACGTGGCCCGCCTGGACGCGCTTCTCCGCGATCATGGGAGGAGCAAGGTCCCGCTCGTCATGCTGACGATCACCAACAACTCGGGCGGGGGCCAGCCGGTCTCCCTCGAGAACGCGCGCGCCGTGCGGGCGGTGTGCGACCGCTACGGGGTCCCGCTCTTCTTCGACGCCTGCCGCTTCGCGGAGAACGCCTGGTTCATCCAGGAGCGGGAGCCGGGACAGGATGGCAAGTCGGTCCGCGCGATCGCGCGGGAGATGTTCGACTGCGGCGTGGGCTGCACGATGAGCGCCAAGAAGGACGGTCTCGTGAACATCGGCGGCTTCCTCGGGTTCCAGGCCGATGCGCTCGAGGAGTCGGTCACGAATCTCCTGCTCCGCGTCGAGGGCTTCCCGACCTACGGCGGCCTCGCGGGCCGCGATCTCGAGGGAATGGCGCGCGGTCTCGAGGAGGTGCTGGACGAGGACTATCTCGCCTTCCGTATCCACCAGGTGCGCGGCCTCGGCTCGATGCTGGCCGACGCCGGTGTGCCGATCGTGCAGCCGGTCGGAGGCCACGCCGTCTACATCGACGCCAAGCGCTTCTTTCCGCGCCTCGCGCCGGGTCACTTCCCCGGCCAGCGTCTCGTGGTGGAGCTCTATCGCGAGTTCGGAATCCGCACCGTGGAGGTGGGGAGCCTCATGTTCGGACACAAGGATCCGGGAACCGGCGAGGACGTCTTCCCGGCGCTCGACCTGGTTCGCCTCGCCGTTCCGCGGCGGGTCTACACGTTCGAGCAGATGCGCTACGTGGCGCAGTCGGTGATCGAGATCTTCCGGAAACGTGACGCCTACACGGGTCTCCGCCTCACGTACGAGGCTCCCGTGCTGCGACACTTCACCGCGCGCCTGGTCGAGATGGCGTCCGAGCCAGCGGGCGCCCGGGGAGAAGCATCATGAGTCACACCACGAAGAAGACGCCCGCCATGGCGCGTCCGATGCGTCCCGAGAGCCTCATGATGAGCCACGGGTACGACCCACAGCGCTCGGAAGGGGCCATCAAGTGCCCCATCTTCCAGACGTCCACGTTCGTGTTCGAGTCGGCCGAGGCGGGGAAGGCCTTCTTCGAGCTGGCGTACGGCCTGCGCGAGCCCGGGCCCGGCGAGAGTCCCGGCCTCATCTACAGCCGGATCAACAATCCCGATCTCGAGATCCTCGAGGACCGGCTGAAGCTGTGGGATCAGGCGGAGGCCTGCGCCGTATTCGCGAGCGGCATGGCCGCGATCGCGGCGACGCTCCTCGCCTACGCGCGCCCGGGCGACGTGATCGTGCATTCGGAGCCCCTCTACGGCGGATCGGAGCACCTGATCGAGAACATCCTGCCGCGGTTCGGCATCGGGTCGATTCCCTTCCCCGCCGGCAGGCCCACGTCGGAGGTGCGCGGGGCGATCGAGGCCGTGCTGAAGGGGCGCCGTGTGGCGGCCGTCCTGATCGAGACTCCGGCCAATCCGACGAACGGACTCGTGAACATCGGGGAGATGGCCGGCGTCGCGCACGGATGGGGCGCACACGGCGATCGGCCGGTCGTCATCGTGGACAACACGTTCCTCGGGCCGGTCTGGCAGCATCCGCTCGAGCACGGCGCGGACATCGTCCTCTACTCCGCCACCAAGTTCATCGGAGGGCACAGCGATCTGATCGCGGGGGCCGCGCTCGGGAGCACGGAGGCCATGCGGCCGATCCGCGAGCTGCGCACGTTCCTCGGCACGATGCCGGGCCCCTGGACGAGCTGGCTCCTCATGCGGAGCCTCGAGACCCTGAAGATGCGCATGACCGCGTCGTCGAAGAACGCGGCCTACGTGGCGAAGTTCCTCGCGGACCACCCCAAGATCGAGCGGGTCTACTACCTGGGGCACATGAACGAGCGCGATCCCATGATCGGCGCCTATCGCGCCCAGTGCCTCTCCCCCGGATCGGTGATCTCCTTCGAGGTGCAGGGGGGACAGCCGGCGGCCTTCCGGTTCCTGAACGCGCTGGAGCTCGTTCAGCTCGCGGTGAGCCTCGGGGGGACCGAGTCGCTGGCCGAGCATCCCTCATCCATGACGCACGCCGACGTGCCGGTCGCGGATCAGGCAAGGATGGGGATCGAGCCTGGGATGGTGCGTCTCTCGGTGGGCATCGAGCACTACGAAGACATCCTGGCCGACCTCGGCCGGGCGCTGGAAGCGGTCTAGCCTCTCAGAAGCCCACGCCGAGCTGCGCCGCGACGAGGTGGAAGGGATAGTCCTCGTCCTCGCCGTCGTCTTCGTCCACGTACGCGAAGCGCTGGTACACCGCCTTGAGCAGCACGTCGTGCGTGAGACGGATGCCGCCTCCCGCCTCGAGCCGCGTGCGCGCGAGATCCCACGGGGTCCGCTCCCCGGCGCTCGTCGTCACATCCCCGAACTCCATGCGCTCCCACCTCGCCGCGACGTACGTGCTCCACGGGAGCTTCCACTTGCCCTCGACGTACCAGCCCTGGACCTGGAGCGTGCCGACGGTCGGCGTGTCCCAGAAGTTGCGGTACGCCTCGCCGCGGAGCTCCGCCGGTCCCTTCATCAGCTCCGCGTCCGCCATCACGAGCCGCTGCCGGTAGTCCTCGGCCGTGTGGCCTTGCGGGAGGGACGGGTTCAGCTTCTGCGCCAGGTAGGCGCCCGTCGCGCCGGACACGCCGAAGCGCAGGAGCGGCCAGGGCTGGAGACCCACCCGGCCCAGGAGGCTCTTACCCGAGTTCTCGTCCTGGGCCGCGTTCATGCGCCCGGGCGTGCCATTCGACATCCCGACCGCGACCTCGAGAGGCCGCGCGCTGCCGAGCGCGGCCACACCGGCGTCCCAGCAGAGGTCGTACACCACCGAGAGCCCGCGCAGGGGGGACGAGCCGGGCACGTAGCTCACGCCATACTGCCCGCGCCCGGCGCGCGCCAGGAGCTCGTCCACCGAGGGCACGATCTGATCCGCACGCAGCGTCGTGTGGTACTGGTAGAGGAGAGGCACCGACACGAGGGGATTCTTGTTGGAGTAGGCGCGCGGCGCGAAGGAGCCGATGATCCAGGGGATCTTGCCGGCCCAGAGATGGAGATCCCGCTCGGGAGCCGGCGCGTACGAGACGTAGGCGCCGAGCGCGCGCGCCGGCGCGGCGTCGGTGAAGAGGAACTGCGTGTACACATCGAGATGATCCGTCACGGCCGCGTCCCCGAAGAGGCGGAGCCGGTAGGCGTCGAAGTTGGAATCGCCGTAGTTGAACCAGTTGCTCTCGAGCGCCACCCCGCGGTTGCTCTGGACGAGATCGAGCAGGCCGTGGATGTGGATGTCGGGCACGTCCGCCCGCACGGCTCGAGGAGCTAGCGCGAGCCCCAGCATCAGAGCGGCGACCGTCGCGACGCGTGCCCTCATGCTGCCTCCTCCTGATTGCGCTGGAACGCCGGCCGCGCCGGAATCCGCAGGGTGAAGACCGACCCCGAGCCAGCTCCGCTTCGGGCCGTGAGAACGCCGCCGTGCGCCTCCGCCACGCCGCGGGCGATCGGAATCCCGAGGCCGAGACCCTCGGAGCCGTACTCGAGTGTGGAGGAGGAGTGGTGGTTCAGGGTGTCGCGGAACGCGAAGCTGCGCTCGAGCAGCTTCTCGAGGCGGTCGGCCGCGATGCCCTCTCCGGTGTCGGCCACGTGGATCAGGAGATCCTCCCCGTCCAGGGCGGCCGACGCGGTCACGCTGCCGCCGTCCGGGGTGAAGCGCACGCCGTTGCAGACCAGGTGCGCCACCGCCTCGACCAGGCGAGGCCCGTCCAGGAGGAGCTGCGGGATCGAGGAGGGGCGCAAGAGCCGCACCTCGACCTTGCGTCCCCGTCCCGCGACGCGCGCGCGTCCGACCGCCTCCTCGAGGATCGACCCCACGTCGTGCGCTCCAGTCGCGAGGACGAGCCGCCGGCTCTGGATCTGGGCCACGCGCCACGCATCCTCCGCAATGCGCGTGAGGGCGGAGACGCTCCCCTCCATCGCGGCGGTCGCCTCCCGTTGATTCGGAGTGAGCGGGCCGAGGCGCTCGAGCGAGAGGAGCTCGAGGAAGCCCTTGAGAACGCTGAGCGGAGTCCGGAGCTCGTGGGAGGCGACGTCGATGAAGTCCCCCTTCAGACGGGCGACCTCTTCGAGACTCTTCACGTAGACGCGCTGCTGCTGCCGCATGTCGCGGAAGCGCACCGCGAGATAGCCGATCTCGTCCCGGCTCCGCACCTGGAGCGGATAGTCGTAGTTGCCCCGCTCCATCTCCTCCGCGCCGCGCACCAGGGTCCGGACAGGCGCCGTGATGCCGCGCGAGATGACGTAGCCGAGGCCGAGCGAGAGGACGGCGCCGAGGAGACCCAGCTCGAGCAGCTTCATCCGCATCTGGGAGAGGAAGGCCGTCTCCGCGTCGAGGGACCGCTGGACGGCGAAGAGCTGCTCCTCGCCCGGAGCCGATCCCCGGATCGCCCCCGCCACCGTGATGTAGCGCGAGGTCGCGCCGGGGAACGTGAACACCGACGCCTCGGCCCGCGCCTCCTGGGTCGTGCGGTTGGTCGCGCGCTCCGACAGCATCGCCGCCAAGGTGCGTCGGTCGGAGCTCGCCTCGAGCGTGCTGCCCGTGACGACGCCGTTCGAGACGAACGTCACCTCGCTCCGCGTGAGTGTGCGCAGGCGTTCGGCGAGATCCTGCCCGATGCCGGCCCCCAGGAGGAGCACGCCCACCATGCGCGGGCCCGCGAGCACAGGGGTCTGCGTGATCTGGAAGTGCCGACCGCGATCCACGAGGATCCCCGAGCGCGGATGCCCGTCGTCGAGTCTGGACGGAAGACCCCGGCGCCCCGATTCCCCGAGCGGGTCCCGGCTCGCGTCCGCAACCACGCGTCCCTTGGTGTCGAACACGACGAAGAGATCCGCCTGCGTGATCCCGTTGAAGTCCCCCGCCACGCCCTCGGCGGTCGCCCGCACCTGCGGATCCGTGGCCGATCCGGGCAGCGTGAGGATGGAGAAGAACTTCGGATCCTGCACGATGACCTGCCCCGCGATCGCCAGCTCTTCGGATCGCGCCCCGAGCATGTCCCCGAAGATGGACGCCGCGCGGATCAGATCCTCGCGCACGTTTCGCTGGACCTGGTCCGTGATGCTCCGGTTCACGGTCCAGAGCACGGCCGCGGTCAGGCCAAAGAGGGGCAGGACCGTCGCGAAGAGGATCTTCCAGTGGAGCCGCACGCCCTTCATGGCAGGTAGCTCAGCTCGAGGTCGCTGGTCCCGTTCTCGGCGACCGTGATGGACGCGGCCCGCTCTCCGAGATCAGGGTGCCAGACCCGCACCTGATACGTGCCGGCGGGTACGGGAGGAAGGGTGAAGCGTCCCTCGGCATCGGGCTGCGCGAACCATCCGTGCGGGAGCACGAGGATGATTCCCTCCATGTTGGAGTGGATGTCGCAGTAGACGTTCACGATCCCGGGCTTGTCGAAGACGAGGAACCTGGACTTCCCCAGCCCGTACTTTCCGAGGTCGAAGCGCTTCGCCGGGGAGACGCTGAACACGTTGTGGTAGATCGGGTCCTGATTCGGGAAGTCGACGCGCGCCCCCACCGCGACCGGAAGCACGCGAGGCACGAATCCCTGGTTCTTCTGCGCGAGGCGGCCGCCCCGGAGCGGGCTCGCGGACGGATCGTCGGGGAGTCCGCGCCAGGGACCAGGCGCAGGGCCGACGATCGAGACGACGGCGTCGGTGACGACGCCGCGGCGCACGGCCATGGCGCGCATCGAGGAGGCGCGTCCCGGGTAGGGATTCGATGCGCTCGTGGGCGGCGGGCCGGACGCGCCTCCGGGCACGCGCACCGTGCCCCGGATCGTCGCCGCTTCGGCGTCGATGGAGAGAAGGAGAAGCAGGGCCAGAGGCCATACAGCGCGGTTGGACATTGGACTGACCGGTCGATTCCCCGTTCGTGGGATCACGGAGAGCCGCCCAGAGGCTCCCGTTCGGTGATCCATCGGCGTTCCAGCACAGGGACTTAAAGGCTTTTGGCTTTGGTCGCTAGCCGGTCCGCCGCATGCGCAACAGCCGCGCGGGACCTTGGCCCTCGGGGCGCGACCTCGGCGCGAGCGGGGTATAATGGCGGGAGCTTCGTCCCGTCCGGAGACCGCCCGATGCCGCTCGATTTCTTCCATCCCGCCGTTCGCCAATGGTTTGAGGAGCGGATCGGCACACCCTCCCCGCCCCAGGCAGAGGGGTGGCCCCTCATCGCCCAGGGTCGCCATACGCTCGTGGCAGCCCCAACCGGGACCGGCAAGACCCTGGCCGCCTTCCTCTGGGCGCTGGACGGGCTCCTCAGGCTGGGATCGGATCTCCCCGAC
>JAEHDN010000262.1 GCA_016880395.1 Candidatus Eiseniibacteriota bacterium | reverse complement strand
CCCGGGCACGGAGGCGAGGTAGTAGGTCACCACGGTGTGGACCGGAACGCTGTTGTCCAGGTAGGTGTCCATCTTCTCGAACACGTCCACGATCACGAAGACCGCGACGAAGAAGACGAGCCCGGCCTGGAGCGACAGGAGCTGCTCCCGGCGGATGTACCGGTCGAGGCGTCTCACGCGGCCGGCGCCCGCCGCGCACGAGGGCGCTTCCGGGGGGGCCGGCGAAGAAGCTCCGCAGCCTGCAGCGTGAGCACGAGCCCGATCGCGCCCATCACGAGGTTCGGCGTCCACATGGCAACCCACGGGGCGAGCAGCCGCCGGTCCGCCAGCTCCTCGCCGCCCGCGAGGCAGAGGTAGTAGAAGACGAAGAAGAGGATGGAGAGGAAGGCGACCGCGATCCCGCTGCGCCGCGCGCGGATGCCGAGCGGCGCGCCGACCAGCACGAAGACGAGGCAGGCCGCGGGGATCGAGAACTTCTTCTGCACCTCGACCTCGAGGCTCTGCGCCCGGCGGTCGAGCGCCCCGACCTCCATCTGACGCATCTGGATGATGTCCGCCGTGGTCGGGCTCACGAATCGAGGCTGGGTGCCCTCCTTGACGCCGCTCCGGCCCAGGCCGCCCACCGAGGAAAAGGCGCGGGTCACTCTCCGGAGGAGCGCCTGGAGCCCCCGAACGGGCCGGTGGGGGACCGCGGCGTGCACGAACTCGTCGTAACTCGCGAACCCGGCCTGGTGGAGGACCGCGTCCCGCCGGTCGACCGCACCCTTCAAGTCGCTGCGCAGCTTGTGGATGCTGGCCTGCATCATCCCCAGGCTCATCTCCCGGTCCCCCCTGGCGTTCCGGTCCTGGCGCTCCAGATCCCCTCCCATGGTCCGAATATTGATGATGTGGGTCTTGAACATGAGCCGGCGGTAGGTCCGCTCCTCCTCGTTGGGCGGCACTTCGTGGATCTCGCCGTCGTGCAGCTCCAGGGACATCACACGGCCGTCCTTGGAGTTATGGATGACCCCCCAATCCGCGAGGATGGTGGTGGGGCGCGCGTTCGAGTTGAGCTGGTAGATCTTCACCCCGCGGATCTCGTTGGTCCGGTCGTTCACCTTTTCGACGAAGATGCTGTACCCGACGAAGTCGTCGACGAACACTCCCTCGGTGATCGTCGCTGTCGGGCGCTTCCGCCCCACGTCGGCCATCAGATTGGCCAGCCGATGGTTCGACTCGGGCAGGACCACGTTGTTGAAGAGGACGAGGAGGCCGGCCAGGGCACAGGCCGCCCCAAAGGGCGCGCCGACGATGCGGAGGACGTTCACGCCGTTCGCCCGCATGGCCGCGATCTCGTTGTCCTGGGATAGCCTCCCGAACGTGGCGAGGCACGCGATCAGGACCGCGCAGGGGAATGCCAGGGCGACCATGTAGCCGAGTGACAGCACGAACAGCTCGAGCACGACTCCCGCGCCAATGCCTTTTCCGATCGCGAGATCGACGAGGTCGAACATGAAGTCGAGCGTCAGCAGAAAGACGACAACGCTGAACCCGATCATGAACGGGAACAGGTGTTCGCGGAGCACGTATCGTTCGAGTATTCTCATCGAGCTTTCGGAGGCGGATTCTGGGGCGAGCGGCGCGCCAGCGCAGTATAGAGAGCCGGGCGGCCTCCGCGCAAACCTTCCGGCGAGCCACATCCATCGACCCGACTTCCACTTCCGGGTCGAACTCCACCGCAGACCAGGGGTTCAAGTACCAGAGTCGACTCCCCCGCGTCCGGCCACCTGAGGATCGGAACACTCCACGATGGAAGCATGCTCCCTCGCTTGAGGTGGCTTCTCATCTTGGCCCTGGGCATTGCCTTGTGCCCCGGGGCCAGGATCGAGGCCGCGACGTACCAGGGCCTGCCGGACCCGGACCGCGGGCTACAGCCCGTCGAGGTCGACCTCGGCACACCCTCGCTCCCCTCTGGATGGCGATTCCGCCCCATCCATGCGAACGGGGACTACCCCACCGGTCAGGCCGACATCGATGTCACGCTCGACCCGGTGGCCGGGACCGTCCTCGAGAGCTACCGGGAGGGGGAGGTCGAGGTCCGAGAGCCTCTCGTTTTGACTCCGGACGAGTACAACCAGGTCCTCAGCGGCCGCACCGTTCACCGGCTCTGGAAGGACAAGGTTAGGTCGACGCGATCCACGAACCGCGGACAGGGTCGGTCCGGAACGTCGCTCCGCGTCGAGCTGCCCGTCGAGCTTCCGAAGCTCGTGCGGTCGATCGTGGGCGACGGTGCTCCCAATATCGAGATCTCGGGCAGCGAGACGATCACCTTGAGCGGAACGAGTGACTGGACCGCGAGCAACCAGATCCAGACGGAGCGCAACCGCCAGAGCGCCTTCCCCAGTCTCGAGATGAAGCAGGAGCTGAACGTCAACCTGACCGGATCGATCGGGGACAAGATCAAGGTCGACATCGACCAGTCGAGCAACGTCACCACCTCCATCGACAACAAGGTGAAGCTCAGGTACGAGGGCGACGACGACGACATGATCCGCTCCGTGGAGCTGGGGAACACGAACCTCTCGGTCGAGGGGGCATCCTTCCGCCAGGAGGGCCTCTTCGGCATCAAGACGGTCGCCCGGCTCGGGAGCGTCGACCTGCAGGCCATCGCGAGCAAGCAGGAGGGGAAGACCGAGACCGCGCGGTTCACGCCGTCCGGGGAGCTGAAGCTGGTCCAGGTGCGCGACCTCGAGTACATCCACCGCACGTACTACTTCGTCGCGGACCATCCCGTGAAGATCCGGCCCGGGACGCTGCGCCTGTACAAGGACGACCGTATCCAGGTGAACAACACCAATGGGAGCGCCCCGAGCCTCGCACGCGTCGACCCCCTGGCCGACTCCGACTCGACTGCCAATCCGCAGATCCAGGGCAATTTCGACCAGCTGACCCTCGACGAGGACTACTACGTCCTCTATCCGTACGTCACGGGCACGGATCTCAACATCCCGGTCATCCGCCTCCGCCAGCAGCTCGGGTCGAGCGAGATCCTGGCGGTGGCCTACGTGGACGACGCGACCGGGGATCAGGTGGGCACCGCCGACTTCGCGGCCGAGGACCCGGCGCTCGGCAAGCCGGCCAACACGCTTCTCCTCAAGGCCATTGCCGTCGGGACGAACGATATCCACTTGGATCCGAGCACCTCGCAGTACGACACGAACGACCCCTGGTTCAAGGTCCTGCCGTACGAGCTCCGGAACTTCTACGACATCCAGGGACGCGACATCGCCTTCGAGACCCTGAACCTCAAGGTGCATCGCATCCAGCTCGGCGACACCGACAATCCCGACGACGTGGACGGGATGCCGCTCATCCAGATCCTGGGCCTCGACCAGAGGACCCATGGGACAACCGAAGCCAGGCCGGACGGACTGATCGACGACCAGTACATCGATCCGCAGACCGGAATCATGTTTTTCCCCGATCTCCACCCGTTCAATCCCGACTCGTCCGGCGCGGGGCTGGTGTGCCCCGACTCTTTGGGAGGATTCCTCTGCCTGGACAATCACCATAGGAACGTGTTGCGGGATTCGACCGTCACGAATCCGAAGGTCTACTACGTGCCGCAACCCGATCTCATCCAGGACACCCGGTACTACATCGAGGCCGAGTTCAAGAGCAGCACCCAGGGCTTCTTCCTCGGGCGCTTCGACATCCTGGAGGGGTCGGAGACGGTGAAGGTGGACGGCATCCCGCAGCGCCGGAACGCCGACTACACGATCGACTACCAGACCGGCCAGGTGACCTTTCTCAAGCCGCCAGGGCCGAACCAGACGATCAGCGTGGACTACTCCTTCGCGCCGGGCGTGGGCTCCACCCAGCTCACCCTGCTCGGCGCCGCCGCCTCCTACGTGCCCGGGCCGAACCTGAGCCTGACCTCGAGCGTGCTCTACGACAGCCGCGGCGCCCTCGAGACGAACCCGAAGCTCGGCGAGGAGCCCGCCAAGACGGTGATCGGCGACCTCTCCTCGCTCGTGGTCTTCAAGCCGGTCTGGATGACCCAGCTCGCGAACGTGATTCCGGGCGTCAGGACGAACACCCCCTCACTCCTCAACATCCAGACGCGCGCCGCGATGAGCCTGCCCAACCCGAACACGGCGGGGGAGGCCTACATCGACGACATGGAGGGGAACCGGGAGTCGAACACGATCGGGCTGAGCCGGACGCAGTGGTTCTGGAGCAGCACCCCACTGGCCGACAAGGGGGACAGCTCGACGACGGTCGATGGGCCGGTGCCCAACACGGTGGCGAACCACGACCGGCTCCAGTGGTACAACGCCCGGGGCGTGAAGGAGCATGACCTGAAGCCGGTGCTCAAGAACGAGGAAGGCGGGGACGCCGAGCGCACCGTGCTCGAGATGAACGTCCAGCTTCCGACCGATCAGGCCATCATGGGACCCGAGGACTGGACCGGTGTCACCCAGTCCCTCTCCACCGCGGGCCAGGACTTCTCGCGGCTCAAGTACATGGAGATCTGGGTGAACGACTTCACTCCCGACCACGCCCTCACCCAGGGGAAGCTGCACATCGACTTCGGTCGGGTGAGCGAGGACGCGTTCTGGAGCCCCGACTCGGTGCCCAACGGCCAGCTCGACACCGAGGACCAGAACGGCGACGGGAAGCTGGACTCCGGCGAGGCGGACGGAACCGTGTTCGAGGACACGGGGCTCGACCATCTCCGGGAGTCCGAGGAGCAGGGCTACGACTCCGCCACCAATCCTGATCCGAACCACGACGACTACTTCTTCAACTCGAGCGCGACGCCGCTCGACTACAGCCGGATCAACAACATGGAAGGCAACGGCGAAGGCGTTCCGAACGCGCGGCCGGACACCGAGGACCTGAACCGGGACGGCTTCCCCGACTTCCAGAACAACTACTTCTCGGCCACGATCGATCTCTCCGACACGACCTACGTCGCGATCGACGTGCCGCGCGATTACGCCACAGCGGCCCTCCCCGACAACAACACGATCGCTCCCGACAACGGATGGCGGATGTTCCGCGTGCCGCTCATCCCCGAGATCTTCAAGCGGGTCGGCGCGGCGAACTGGCAGAGCGTCCAGCACGTGCGGCTCTGGGTGAACGGCCTGGGCGAGCCCCGCAAGTACCAGATCGGAGGCATCGAGCTGGTGGGGAACCGGTGGATCGCGCAGGCCATCCCGCCGGAGAAGGTGTCGCGCGGGCTCGCCCTCGGAGTCGGAGTCCGGAGCAACAAGGACGACGCCGACATCTACACCTCGCCCTACGACGTCCAGAACGCGGTGGGAGGGACCGCGGCCCGCAAGGAGCAATCCCTCGCGCTCCGTCACTTCAATCTCGAGAACGGCGACACCCTGATCGCGTTCAAGACGACCAGCCAGGGAGCGGGCGGCCTCGGCTGGACCCAGTACGGCGAGGTCCGCTTCTGGGTGCACGGAGACGCTTTGTCCGAGATGCAGAATCTCCGCGTCGTCGCGCGGTTCGGCGCGGACACGGTGAACTACTACGAGTACGGCGCCCCCATCAAGCAGGGCTGGCAGAGCCTGATCGTCCCGCTCGAGCGGCTGTCGGGGCTCAAGGAGACGTTGTCCGCCGATTCGATGGGGGTGCGCACCGACACGGTGACCGGCGCCGCGACGGGCGAGGTCTACCGGGTGGTCGGCAATCCCAGCTTCACGCGAATCCTGAGGCTCAGCTTCGGGACGACGATGGAGGGCGGCCCTTCGGGACCCAGCGATGGAGAGGTCTGGATCAACGACCTCCGTGTCTCCGAGGTGCACCGCGACCGAGGGGTGCACGGGGAGATGAGCCTCCAGGCCAACTTCGCGGACGTCCTGGCGCTCAACCTGAACTACCAGAGGGAGGATGAGGACTTTTTCCGTACGGGATCGGGGGTGAACACCGGGACCGGCCAGAACCACACGGGGACGAGCCTCGCGACCACGTTCAATCTCGACAAGGTACTGCCGACGAGCGGCATCCAGCTCCCGGTGCGCTTCTCCATGACGCGCACCTCGGACGTGCCCAAGTTCCGCACGGGGTCCGACGTCATCCTTTCCGGCGCGCGCTCGGATCTGGAGACGCGTGAGCGGACCCAGCAGACGATCGATCTCGACTACCGGCGGACGGGAGGGAAGCGGAGCGGGCTCGCGCGCTACACCCTGGACGCGCTCCAGGGCGGGCTCACGTACACCCGGAACGGCTCGCGCACGACGAGCAGCATCGACTCGAGCTGGACCTTCCGGGCCAACGGCAGCTACAACATCCCGATCGGAGGACTTCCGATCGGCCTGTCGATGCTCAAGGTGAGCTTCCTCCCGGATCAGATCGGACTCACCGCCGACTGGAACGCGACCCGGGACGTCTCGTACGGGCGGAAGATCCTCGAGGAGACGGACAGCACGACGCTCCGCTCCGACGTGAAGACGCGCATCCTGACCGTTGGGGGCACGACCGGCTGGACGCCCCTCTCGTCGGTCCACATGACCTTCGGCATCACCTCGCGGCGAGACATGCTCCTCCGTCAGGAGGGCGGCGCAGGTTTCAACGTGGGGACCGAGCTGGACCAGTCCCGGGTCCTGAGGCTCAACTACACTCCTCGCTGGCTCTCGCTCTTGTCGCCGAATCTCACCATGAACGGCACGTACCGGGAGTCGAAGAATCCGCAGCAGCGGCTGCTCGCCACCGATCCGGCGGATCTGAAGAGCATCTCGAACTCAGGCACCGCGCAGCTCAATTTCGTGGTTCCCTTCGCGCGGCTCGGACAGCGACTCTCGCGCCCGGGCAAGGAGGGGGCGTCCTACTTCACGCCGGTACGCGCGGTCCTATCGCGCTTCCAGGACATCCAGACCTCGTTCAACTACTCGCGCGGGACCACGATCTCCCGCGTCACGGGGGACGCGGGCGCCGCGTTCAAGACCGGGTTCACCGGCGCCGTGGATCCCGAGATGGTACGGCAGTCCAACTCGATCTTCACCGAGACGCGGACCTACACGTCGAGGGCGAACACGACGTTCCGGCCGACCTCGTTCCTGACGGTCGACGCGAGCGCCGACCACCGTCTCGCGTTCAGCGAGGGGGGCCTGGGCCCGCGGCGCACGCTCTCGCTCTCGCTCCCCGACTTGAAGGGCCGGTGGCTCGACCTCCACCGGATGCTCGGCCTGTCCGAGACGATCAGCTCCATGTCGCTCAACTCGGGCTACAACTACCACCGGGACGAGACCGGCCCGGCGGACGGCCCCCTCGAGACGAGTACGACCACGACCAGCTGGAATCCGCTTCTCGGCTGGGATCTGGCCTGGCGGAACGGGCTCCGGGCCAACATCAGCACGAACGTGATCGACGGGACGACGAGCGACCAGCGCGTCTACGGCCTGTCGAGCGCGCGCCAGTCGGTCAACACCGAGGTTCGCTTCACGAAGACCTACTCGGCCGCGCGCGGCATCCGGCTCCCGTTCTCCAAGAAGCCGATGCGGCTCGGGAACGACCTCAACCTGAATCTCACCTTCTCGGCCGCCTCCGACCGGAAGGTCACGCAGCGTCCCGCGCTGGGGGTGCCCGACATCGTGGAGCTGGATCAAACGCGGTGGACGATCGGGAGCGCCACGAACTACAATTTCACCCAGACCATCTCCGGTGGGTTCAATCTCGGTTTCCGTCAGAGCGAGGACAAAATTACCGCGATCACCACGCGCGGATTGACCATTGCCCTCAACGGACAGTTCCGCTTCTAGGCTTCCGATCGCCACGGCTCGCGCCGCATCCGCGCTGGCCGCTCTCCTCGTATTCCTCGGACTCGGCTCCTGCAGCCGCCCCGCAATCGCCTTCGACGGCAAACGCGCGTTCTCCATCCTCGAGCGGCAGTGCGCGTTCGGTCCGCGCTATCCCGGCAGCGACGCCCACGACTCCTGCTTCGCCTATCTGGTCGCCACGCTCCGGGCCTCGGCTCCGGTCGTCCTGGTCGACACGTTCAGCTACGACTCGCCCGTCCTCAAGAAGCCAGTCCAGCTCATGAACGTGGTCGCGCGCTTCCGCCCCGAGCTGAAGCAGCGCGTGCTCCTCGGCGCGCATTGGGACACACGCCCGTGGGCGGACCGTGACCCCCTTCCCGCGAAGCGGCACGTTCCCATCCTCGGAGCCAACGACGGCGCCTCTGGTGTGGCCGTGCTCCTCGAGCT
>JAEHDN010000261.1 GCA_016880395.1 Candidatus Eiseniibacteriota bacterium | reverse complement strand
CGCCTTCGCGTCTTCCGCCTTCGCACGAGGCGCCCCGAGGAGCGCGAGAGCGGCGAGGGCCGTCAACCACGCCAGAACGCGCGAGAGGCGCGGCTCGAACTTCGGAAAGGCCTGCATCGGTCTCCCTCCTTACCCGGCGCTGCGGAGGCGGAAGTGGAACGTGATCGTGCCCCACTGCTCACCGGTCCGCCCGCCCTTCAGGGCCTCGAACCGCCACGCGCGTAGCGCGGTGCGTGCGTTGTCATCGAAATCGCCGAACCCGGCCGTCTTCTGGATCAGGATGTTCTCCTTCACGGTGCCGTCGGGCCGGACGACGAAGTAGAGCGTCACCGATCCCTCCACCGCCTCCCGCTTCGCCCAGTCCGGATAGGTCGGGAGCGTGTAGAAGAGCACGGGCCGGTCCGCGATCGGTCCCGCGAGGGAAGCGCCCGCGATGGTCCGCTGTGCCGTCGCGTCGCCCGCCTTGGACGGCGCGGCCGACTCGGATTTGCCGGCCTGGATCGAGGCTGGGGCGAGCGAGGCCGGAGCCCCGGGCGTCCCGCCGCGCGAGAGCTCGAGCGGAGGTCCGCCGGTCCCGCCGCCACGGGTCAGCTTGACAGGCGCGGAGCCCGTTCCTCCGGGAACGCCCACTGTCGCCGGGCTCGAGCCGAACAGGGACGCCGTGAGCGACCCCGTTGCCGTCCCGATCGGGAGCGGCGTGCGGTCCTGCTGCATGGCCGCGAGTCGCGAGTTGAGCTGATCCTGATACGTCCGGTCGACCTGAGGGTCCAGGGCCACGTCCGCGGATCGCTCCATGCGCACGAAGTGGGCGTCCACCGGGCTCTGCCGCGCGACCCCCTTCACGTTCTCCTCCTGGCGCGCGGGTGCGGGCGCCGGCGCCGATGCGGCCGTCGGATTCAGGTCGCCCGGCTCGAGGAGCGTGACCTCGGTCACGATCGGCAGGTCCTGGGTCGTGGTCTTCATTGTCGTGAACCACAAGAAGAGGAGGGCATGGACGACGAAGCTCATCGTCATGGTCCAGCGCGTCCTCCGGCGGACCAGCACCTCATCGATGCGAAGGGCGGCGGCGGTCACCGGGAGACCTCCGTCTTCTGGCGCGTCGCGATCGCGAGGTGGGTGGCCCCGGCGTCGCGCGCCTCCTCGAGAAGCTTCTGTACGGCGCTGTAGGGGGCGCCCGAGTCGGCGCGCACCACCACGAGGACATCGTTGTCTCCGCTCTTGGCCATATGGGCCTGGAGCGTCGGGACGAGGGTTTCGGCCGTGACGACCATGTCGTCCACCGCGAGCGCCCCCGTGGTCGACAGCGTGATGCTCACGTTGCGCTCGTCTTCCGAATCGCGCGAGCGCGCCTGCGGCAGGTCGACCGGGAGGTCGGCCACCGACATGAGCGGCGCGGTCACGAGAAGAATGATCACGAGCACCAGCGACACGTCGATGATCGGCACGACGTTCACCTTGGTGATGGGCAGATGGAATCCGGGAACCCGGTGGCGCCGCATGTCAGCCTCCCACCACGGCGATGTGGGCCGCGCCGCACGCCTTGGCTTCGTCGAGCACGCCCACGAACGATCCGTGCGTGATCCCGTCCCCACAGCGCACGACCACGAGCTTCGTGGCGCTCGCCTCGAGGAGCGGCTTCAGGAGCCCGCTCAGGCTCGACCGGGGGATCTGGCTCTGGTTCACGACGACCACGTCCGGGGAAACGAGGGTGATCTCCACCCGCTCGGACCGCGCGGTGAACGCTGCCTTCTGGCCCGCCTTGGCGGCGCGCTGGACGGCGATGCTCGACTGGAACGCCATCGGCGTCGAGACCAGCAGGATGATGACCAGCACCAGGCAGACATCGATGAGCGGCGTCATGTTCGGCTCGTGGATCGCCTCCTCATGACGCATGCGGGTTCGGCGCACCGGAGCCTCCTTAGGCGACGCGAACGGTGGTCTGGACCGTCGGCTTGGACTGGCGGATGCCGCCGCTCAGGCGGAGCGTCCGCGCGTGGTTCTCGGTGACCGTCAGCATGACACCCATGCGCCGCACGAAGTTGTTGTAGACCAGCACGGCCGGCACGGCGACGAGAAGGCCCGCGGCGGTCGTGAAGAGCGCCTCGGCCACGCCCGCGGCGACGACCGACGGTCCGGCCGAGCCCGTGCGCGCCATGTCGTGGAACGCCCGCATGATGCCCCACACCGTTCCGAGGAGGCCGATGAGCGGGGCGACGTTGCCCATGGTTCCGATGAAGCCCAGGTTCCGCTCGAGCTGGAGCCGCTGCTCGCTCATGGCGATGTGGAGCTTCTCCTCGAAGGCCTCGGGGTTCTCGTCCATGGTGCGGATGACGTCCGCCGCCACCGGGCCGAACGGATGACGGTCCACGGCGCAGACACGAACGGCCTCTTCCTTGTTGCCGGAGCGCAGGGCGACGAGGGCCGACGCGAGGAGCGCGTCCGGATTGCTGCGACGCTTCCAGTAGTACATCACCCGCTCGATCGTGAAGCCCAGGGTCAGCACGCTGCAGACCAGGATGATGACCATCACCGGGCTGGTGCGCATGGCTTCAATCCAGTCGAAATTCTCGAACATCGTCCTCGCTCCTTTCGGTTCCTGGCCGATTGCGGCGGCCGTTCCGTCCTAGCGCTTCTTGGTCGCCCGTGGTTCCAGCTGGTGGGCGCGGCCGGCCGCGGCTGCGGCCAATTCGCCGTCCTTGGAGTTCTGCGCGATGTCGCGGTACGCGGTGTAGGCCCGCGAGTAGTCCTTCTTCGCCTCGTAGAGCACCGCGCAGCGGGCGAGCGCGGAGAGGCGGAATGGATTCTTGCGGTCGGTCGAGGCCACGGCGCGGTTGTACGCCTTCAGGGCGCCGTCCGTGTTCCCCTGCTGCTCCAGGCTGTGGCCGGCGCGGTACTCAAGCTCCACCCCGAGGGCCGGCGACGGATTCGACGCGAGTGCGCGCTGGAACTCCTCGAGCGCCTCCGCGTTCTCTCCAGCCGCCTCGTGGAGGTCGCCGAGCTGGTATGCCACGTCCGCGGCGCGCTTGTCGTTCGGATGGTCGTTCCGATAGGCGAGCAGCGCGGCCTTCGCATCCTCCGGCTGGCCGAGCTGCCGCTGGCAGAGCGCTAGGTTGTAGCGCGAGGCCGCGCGCACATCCGTGCTCGCGCTCTCGCCGAGGACCTGCGTGAACGAGACCGCCGCGCGCATGAAGTCCTGGG
>JAEHDN010000034.1 GCA_016880395.1 Candidatus Eiseniibacteriota bacterium | reverse complement strand
CGTTCCGCGTACGCACCGCCACCCATCGCCCCGCTTCGCCAGGCCACCGCGGCTTGGAACGCACGATCCGCGTCCAGGAAGTCGAGCCCACTCTGACCCGCCATCCCCACATAGTTCTGCCGCAGCGATTCGATGAGATAACGAAGGCACCGCTCCATGGCGAACCCGGGCGTTCCGGGGCGCCGAATCCCCGGAGCCCCGGCCAGGAGCGCCGTGCGCATGCTGTCCGCCTGGACGAAAAGGGCCAGGATTCGATCGCCGAAATCGGCCTCGTCCAGAAGACCGGCGCGCAGCTCCTCGCGGGCGTGAGCGAGGTCGGAACAGATCCGGTTGAACTCGGGTACTTGTGCGGTAGGGTCGACCGCGCCATGGGCCGCGCACGGCAGCATGAAGGCGAGGCCTGCGGCCGCCGCCGTGGCGATGAGGAGCGCGCGTTTCGCCCGGGGCCGGGCCCCGAGCGCGGTTCGGGCAGATTTCATGATGGCCTTCCTTAGCGAGACCCCCCGGCCTCACACTTAAAAATTCGGCTTCGAGGCGCGTATCCTTGACTAGAAACCGAACAGTTTTTTGCACTCGCCTCTCGTTTTGCGTGCTTTCGCGCGCTCCGATTGACGGAGGTCCGGCGGTCTGCTAGCCTCCGTGCCCATGCTCCATATCGTGAATCCCCTTCATTCCAAACGACTTTGGCCGTCTCTCCTGGCCACGCTGGGCATCCTGATGGCGGGAACGTCCCGGGTAGAGGCTCAGGGGCGCGTCATTCCCAACACGCCCCCCAAGCCCCGGGTCCCGGCGTACGACCCCGGGCAGCCGGTCGAGCGCAAGGTTCTGAAGAACGGCGTCCGGCTCCTCGTGCAGGAGCAGCGGACCAGCGAGCGCGTGGGCGGGGTCGTCGCCCTCCGGATGGGAACGCTCTACGAGACCGAAGAGGAGAGCGGGCTCGGGCAGGTCCTCATGAGGGCCCTGATCGCGGGCACGAATGGCAAGTCACCTGCCCAGCTCGAGCTGGATCTGACCGCAGCGGATAACGCGAAGCTCGCCTCGGGAGCGGGACCCGACCTGGGACAGATCTCGATCTCCACCTCCCGCGAGCGCTCATCGAAGGCGGTGGAGATCCTCACCGACGTCGTGCTCCACCCGTCCTTCCCGGACACGGCGTTCGAGGCAGCCAAGGCGCTCTATCTGGGCAAGGCGACCGACGAGCTGGAGAGCCCGCTCGCGGCCTCGTACGCGCTCTTCCTCCGCACGATGTACCGGGGCAGCGCGTTCGAGCGCCCGGCCTATGGGCGCGTGCACTCCATCGCGGATTCGCGCCGCAGCGACATCGTCGCGCTCCACCGAAAGCTCTTCGTCGGTGGCAATCTCACGGTCGTCTTCGTGGGCAATTTCGACGGGAAGAAGCTGATGGCCCAGCTCGAGAAGGCGTTCGAACCCGTGCCGGTGGGGCCGGCTCCTGAGCGGGTCGGCGGGGATGCGGTGGTCGCGACGGCGGACACGGTCGTCCAGGAGAGCCGGCCCATCATGGCGAGCGCCGTGACGTTCGGCTTCCCGGCTCCCGGCTACGACGACCCCGACTACCCGGCCTTCATGGTCGTCGACTCCTACCTGCGCTCCGGCGACCGCTCGCCGATCACGTACTGGCTCCCTGAGCGGCGCATCGCGACAGGCGTGGGCGTTCTCTATCCGCCCTACCCGAAGCGGTCCTCGATGGCCGTCTACTACGGCGCCCCGGCCGCCACGGTCCAGGCTGCACGGGACACGGTGGCCTCGGTGATGAAGCGTCTCAAGACCGACCCCCTCGACGAGGGGGATTGGCACGTGCAGATCCGGCGGGTGCAGAACAGCTACTTCGACGACCAATCGAATCCGCTGGCGCGCGCGCGCAACCTGTCCCGCTTCGAGACCCAGGGACTGGGGCTCGATTTCTCGCAGCGCTTCGAGACGCGGCTTCTCCAGCTCAAGCCCGAAGATGTCCGGGCCGCGGCCGAGCGCTGGTTCACGCACTCCGTCGAGGCGATGCTGGTACCTGCGCAGAGTGGGTCCCGCCCCTAGCGTCCTCGGGGGCGTGACGAGGGAGGGGGAGGGCGCGTGAATCCGATCCAGCTGGTGCTTCTCATCCCTCCGCTCCTGTTCGCGCTCTCGTTCCACGAGGCCGCGCACGGATGGATGGCGATGCGGCTCGGGGATCCTACCGCCAAGCTCCTCGGGCGGCTCACGCTCAACCCCCTCGCGCACCTCGACCCGCTCGGAGCGCTCGTCTTCATCATTCCGCCCCACATCGGCTGGGCCAAGCCCGTGCCCGTGGACGCGCGCTACTTGAAGCACCCGCGCCGCGACATGATGTGGATCGCGCTCGCGGGCCCCGTCTCGAACGTGATCCTCGCGTTCGCCTTCGGGATGCTGCTCCGCCTGATGAACGCGGCCTCGCACACGTTCTCGAGCCCTGCCGAGCAGGCGCTCGTGAACATGGTCGTGCTCGCGGTCTACCTGAACCTCGGGCTCGCCGCGTTCAACATGATCCCGATCTTCCCGCTCGACGGCTCGAGAGTGCTGACCGGCCTTCTCAGCCCGATCGCCGCGGCGCGCTTCCAGCAGTTCGAGGCGATCGGTCCCATGGTCCTCCTGGCACTGATCGTCCTGGGATCGATCTCGGGGGTGAGCGTGATCGGAATCGTCGTGGCGCCGTTCCAGCACACGCTCGGCTCGCTCTTCACGGGCGGACTCCTGTGACCGCCGCGCCGGCACGGCCCCGCATCCTGAGCGGAATGCGGCCGACGGGGAAGCTCCACCTCGGGAACTATCTCGGCGCGCTCCAGAACTGGGTGGCGCTCCAGGACACGTCGGACAACCTCCACATGGTCGCCGACTGGCACGCGCTCACCACCGACTACGAGCACGTCGACCAGCTCGAGACGAACACGCGCGAGATGGTGATCGACTGGCTCGCCGCCGGGATCGATCCGGAGAAGAGCCCGGTCTTCATCCAGTCGCGCGTGAAGGAGCACGCGGAGCTGCACCTGCTCTTCTCCATGCTCGTCACGACGAGCCGCCTCGAGCGGAATCCGACCGTGAAGGAGCAGATCCGCGATCTCCATCTCGAGGAGACGGTGAGCTACGGGCACCTGGGCTATCCGGTGCTCCAGGCGGCGGACATCCTGCTCTACAAGGCGAACCTGGTTCCGGTCGGGGAAGACCAGGTGCCGCATGTCGAGCTGACGCGGGAGATCGCGCGGAAGTTCAACGCCCTCTACGGCGAGGTCTTTCCCGTACCCGAGGCGAAGCTCACCCACTTCCCGCGGGTGCCGGGCCTCGACGGGCGGCGCATGAGCAAGTCGCTTGGAAACACGGTTCTTCTCTCCGATTCCCCGGAGGACATTGCCGCCAAGATCCGGACCGCCTATACGGATCCGAAGAAAATTCGCGCGACCGATCCGGGGAATCCGGACGGATGCGTCGTCTTCGCGTATCATCGGGCCTTCAACGCGGCCGCGGCGCCGCGGGTCGCGGAGCTGTGCCGCGCCGGCCAGCTCGGCTGCGTCGCCGACAAGAAGGATCTTGCCGCCGTCCTCGCGGAGCAGCTCGCACCGTTCCGCGAGCGGCGCCGGGAGCTCGAGGCCCATCCCAAGCGGGTGGACGAGGCGTTGAAGCACGGTGAGGAGCGCGCGCGCGCGATCGCGCGGCGCACGATGGAGGAAGTCCGGGAGGCGATGAAGCTGCCATGAGCGAGGAACCGGCCGGACCGTCAGATCGGGCCGAGCGGGCGACCGTCGCCGAGGCTGCGGCGGTCCCCGAAACGGCCGCCGCCTCGAGCGCCGGGGATGCGCGCCCCGAGGGGCATTCGTCCATTCGCGTGCGCGTCCCGGTGTTCGAGGGGCCGCTCGATCTCCTGCTCCATCTCATCCAGCAGAACGAGATCGACATCCGCGACATCCCGATCGCGAGGATCACCCGGCAGTACCTCGACACACTCGAGCTGATGCGTGAGCTGGATCTCGAGGTGGCGGGGGAGTTCCTGGTCATGGCCGCGACCCTCATGCGCATCAAGGCGCGCATGCTCCTCCCTCCGGCCGTGGCCGAGGAGGAGGAAGAGGATCCGCGCGAGGTGCTGGTGCGCCAGCTCCTCGAGTACAGCCGGTTCAAGGCGGCGGCGCAGGATCTCCTGAGGCTCGAATCCGAGCGGCGGCTCCACTGGGACCGGGGGGCTCCGGCGCAGCTCGAGGATCCGGAGTCGCGCGAGCTCCTGCCGGTCAGCATGTTCCGGCTGCTCGACGCGCTGAAGGGGGTGCTCGCGCGGCAGGTGCCTCCGATCGTGCACACGGTGCACGCCGAGCCGATCAGCCTCGAGGAAGCGATCGGCCTCATGCGCACGCAGCTCGCGGCCCGCCCGAAGCTCCTCTTCGAGGAGCTGCTCGAGTCGTTCGTGACCCGGATCGAGAAGATCACCGCATTCCTCGGGCTGCTCGAGCTGCTCAAGCAGGGGACCATCGGCGCGACCCAGGAATCGCTCTTCGGGCCCATCTGGATCCAGTGGCTCGGAGACCGGCCGGAGCTCATCGAAGAGACCCACGCGGGAGAGGAGGTGGACAAGTGACACCGACGCCGAAACAGATCCTCGAGGCCCTTCTCTTCGCCTGCGACGCGCCGGTTCCGCTCGCGACGCTCGTCGAGGTCATGGACGGACCGGATGCCGCCGAGGTAAGCGCCCTCCTCGCGGAGCTGGGGCGCGAGTACGAGGAGAGCGACCGGGGCGTGGCATTGGCCGAGATCGCGGGTGGATACCAGATCCTCTCACGCCGAGAGTGCGCTCCCTGGATCGAGGCGATGCTCCGCTCGAGGCGCAAGGCACGCCTGTCGCGCGCCGGGCTCGAGACCCTCGCGATCGTGGCCTACAAGCAGCCGATCACGAAAGTCGAGATCGACGGGATCCGCGGCGTCGATTCCGGCGGCTCCCTCCACACCCTGCTCGAGCGGAACCTCGTCCTGATCCGCGGCCGCTCGAAGGCTGTGGGACGTCCGCTCCTCTATGGAACGACGCCCGATTTCCTCTCCTACATGGGGATCAACGATCTCAGCGATCTCCCGGAGCTGAAGGAGCTGGGAAGCGTCCTCGAAGAGCGCGAGCGGCTGCACGGCGACGTCGACGAGGCGCTGCCGACAGGCGACGCGACGCAAGCGCCCACTCCGGCTGCGGAGGAGGAGGCGATGAGCCCCGAGGGTGCGGCTTAACCAGTTTCTCGCGCGCGGCGCTCAAGGCTCGCGCCGCCAGGCCGACGGGTGGATCCGTGACGGTCGTGTGCTCGTGAACGGCGCACCGCCGCACGGCATGGGCGTGGACATCGATCCCGCCGCGGATCGCGTGACCCTCGACGGAGCGCCGGTCCGCCTTCCCGAGGAGCACCGCTACCTCGCCTACCACAAGCCCCGAGGATTCCTCGTCAGCCGCAGGAGCCAGGGCGGAAAGACGACCATCTTCGACGCCCTGGGCGAGCGCGCCCGCGGGCTCCACACCGTGGGACGGCTCGACCACGAGTCCGAGGGGCTCCTCCTCCTGACCGACGACGGGGATCTCTCGGAAGCGCTCCTCCACCCGCGATCCGGGATCCTGCGCCGCTATCGGCTCTGGGTCCGGCCCGCCCCCGATCCGCCCGCGCTCCGCCTCCTCGCGGCGGGCGCCGAGGTCGAAGGAGTCCACGTCGCCCCCGTCCGCGTGGAGTACGAGGGGATCGAGCGGAGCCTCGGAGTCATCCTCATGGACCTCGGCGAGGGAAGAAAGCGCGAGGCGCGCCGGCTGGCGCAGGCGGCGGGGCTCGACGTGCAGCGCCTCCTTCGTATCCAATTCGGAGCGATCCACCTGGGAACGCTTCGCCCTGGAGCCACCCGACAGCTCACACCGACCGAGGTGGAAGCACTCCGGCGGAGCGCCTTCCGGCGGGGCGGGCGCGGTGCTACACTTCGATGAACATCCAAACTGGCGCGGAACGGAGGATCCCGATGGCCTTCCCGGCAGTGGATTCGATCCGAAACGAGATCCGCTCCCTCCAGCCCTACGTGCCCGGCAAGCCGATCGAGGAGCTGGAGCGGGAGCTGGGCATTTCAGGCGCCATCAAGCTCGCCTCCAACGAGAACCCGCTCGGCCCCTCCCCGCACGCCCTCCGCGCGATCGAGGAGACCGCGCGTGCGGGCAATCGCTATCCCGACGGCAGCTGCTACTACCTGCGCGAGGCGCTGAGCGCGCACTGGGACGTCCCGGCCGACCGGATCGCGGTCGGCTCGGGCTCGAACGACCTCATCGACGTGCTCTGCCGCATCCACCTCGGGCCGGGGGACGAGGCGGTCATGTCGAACCCCTCGTTCGTCATGTTCGCCATCGCGGTCAAGGTCGCTGGAGGCACGGTCGTGCGCGTGCCCGGGCGGAACCTGCACCACGATCCAAAGGCCATGCTGGCGGCGGTGAACGAGCGCACGAAGCTCGTCTACTTCGCCAACCCCGACAATCCCACCGGCACCATCGTGGGGCGGAACGCGCTCGAGGACTACTTTCGGCACGTGCCCGAGCACGTCCTGACGATCCTCGACGAGGCCTACTTCGAGTACGTCACCGACCCCGATTATCCCGACGGCATCGAGCATCTGCGGCGGGGCCGGCGGGTGGCGGTGCTGCGCACGTTCTCGAAGATCCACGCGCTCGCGGGACTCCGCGTGGGGTACGGCTTCTTCACGCCGGAGCTCGCGTCCATGGTCCACCGCGTGCGACTTCCATTCAACGTGACGACGGTGGGCGAGGCAGCCGCTCGCGCCAGTCTTGGCGACGCCGATCAGGTGCGCCGAAGCCGGGAAATGAACGCGACCGGCCTCGCGTATTACCGGAGGGAGCTGCCGCGGCTCGGTCTCGAGATCACCCCGAGCTGGGCCAACTTCGTCCTCGCGCGGTTTCCCGGCTCCGCGGTGGAGGCGGCGCGCGCGCTCGAGCGCCAGGGAGTGATCATCCGGCCGATGATCCCGTTCGGCCTGGCCCCGGAGTACGCTCGAATCAGCGTGGGCTCACCGGGGGAGAACGAGCGCCTCGTCGAGGTCCTTCGCCGGATCGTGTGACCCCGGAACGGACTCTCATCGTCGGCCTCGGGCGGGACGGGATCTCCCTCGCCCTCGCCCTTCGCGCCCGGCCCCAAGGCGCGCCGGCGGCCGGCTACGATCCCGATCCCGCCGCCCGCGACGCCGCGCTCCGCGCCGGCGTGGTGGACCCCGTGCTCGACTCGCTCGAGGCGATCGATCCCTCCGTCGAGATCGTGGCCCTCGCGGTTCCCCCGGTGCGCGCACCCGAGACGATCGCGAGGGTCGCGGCCGCGCTCCCTCGGGAGGCGATCCTCACCGATCTCGCTCCGGTCATGCTCCCGTCCGTGGCGGCCGCGTCGCGGGCGGGGATTCTTTCGCGGTTCGTTCCCGCGCATCCGGTTCCGGCATCCGACGAGGATGCACCCGGTGCGGCGCGCTTTCGCGGCGCGTCGGTGCTCCTCGGCAGCGCCACCGATCCGGGACCGCCGGGCGCCCGCGTCGCCGCGATGTGGACCTCGATCGGCGCGCTGCCTGCGTCCGTGGCCCCGACGCTCCACGATGCGCTGTTCGCCTTGACGCACGATCTCCCGATTCTCTCCGCGGCCGCGCTCGTGCGGACGCTCCGGAGGACCGGCAGCCTGACACGGCTCCTCGCGCCCGCGTCGCGCGCCCTCCTGACCGATGCGACCCGTCCCGCATCGCTCGGCTCCTCCACCGAGACCCTCGCGATCAACGCGCCGAAGCTCCTTCCGGCGCTCGAGCTGCTCGAGCGGGAAGTGCGCCGGCTCCGCCACGCGCTCGCCGAGAACGGACCCGAGCTGGCGTCCCTCCTCGACGAGGCGCGGCAGTTCCGCGAGGAGCTCGTGCGTTGAGCCGCGCGGCGCTCCGTCCGTCGGGCCCGCTCCGCGGGGCGTGCGCGGTGCCGGGGGACAAGTCGATCACGCAGCGACTGATCCTCCTCGGCGCGATCGCGCGGGGTGTCACGCGCATCGAGGGGGGTAACGACGGAGCCGACGCGAGGGCCGCGCTCGGCATGATCCGTGCGCTCGGCGTGCCGGTGCGCGCGATCGGGTCGGGCGCCTGGGTCATCCGCGGAGGATCGCCCAGGGAGAGCGACCGTGTGCTCTACGCCGCGAACTCCGGCACGGCGCT
>JAEHDN010000260.1 GCA_016880395.1 Candidatus Eiseniibacteriota bacterium | reverse complement strand
GGAGGTGCGCGTCGGCCTCGACATCCTCAAGTCGCTCGGCCTTCGCAAGGGCGGGCTCACGTTCGTGTCGTGCCCGTCGTGCGGCCGGGCCGACGTCGATCTCGTCAAGCTCGCCCGGGAGGTCGAGGACGAGTTCCGCGGGCTCAACGAGGAGATTCACATCGCGGTCATGGGATGCGAGGTGAACGGGCCCGGGGAAGCGCGCGCCGCCGACATCGGCGTGGCGGGCGGACGAGGGATCGGGCTCATCTTCAAGGGCGGCGAGGTCATCCGGAAGGTGCCCGAAGCTCAGATCGTGACCGCGATGCGCGAGGAGGTCGACAAGTTCATCGCCGAGCGCAGGGCGAAGCTCGCGGCGGCAAGCGCCTGATGGGCCAGTACGACGTCCACGTGTTCGTGTGCACCAGCGGCGAGACGTGCCCCAGCCAGGGGGACGTCGAGCAGTTCGTGAAGTACCTCCGCGGCGAGCTCGTGAAAGCGGGGCGCCAGCAAGACGTCCGCATCAACAAGGCCGGCTGCTTCTCGCAGTGCGGCCACGGCCCGATGATCGTCTTCTACCCCGACAATGTCTGGTACGCGGGCGTCCAGCAGAGCGACCTCCCGGAGATCGTGCAGTCCCACATCCTCGGCGGCAAGCCCGTGGACCGCCTCGTCTATTCCCCGGGCGTGAAGGGCGCGAACAAGACGAAAGACGCGCACTAGCTGATGCGCTTCACGAAGTCCCTTCTTCCCACCCTTCGCGAGGACCCTGCCGACGCGGAAGCCGTGAGCCATCGGTTGATGCTGCGCGCCGGGCTCGTGCGCCAGCTCGCCGCCGGCGTGTTCGTCTGGCTGCCCTTCGGCCAACGCGTGCTGGACAAGGTCAACACCATCATCCGGGACGAGATGAACGGGATCGGGGGGCAGGAGATCACGATGCCCGTCGTCCACCCCGCCGAGATCTGGCAGAAGTCCGGGCGGTGGGACGGCATCCCCGAAATGTTCAAGCTCAGGGATCGCCACGGACGGGACCTGTGCCTCGGCATGACCCACGAAGAGGTCGTCGCGTGGCTCGCCGCGCGCGAGATCCGCTCGTACCGCGACCTGCCGCAGATCTGGTATCAGATCCAGACCAAGGAGCGGGACGAGGCGCGCCCGCGCTCGGGGGTGCTGCGCACGCGCGAATTTTTGATGAAGGATTCCTACACGCTCGACCCCGACGAGGCGTCGCTGGATCGCTCCTACGCCGCCCACGAGGCCGCGTACCGGCGGATCTTCGAGCGCTGCGGCCTCCGCTTCCACGTCGTGCAGTCCGATACCGGGATGATGGGCGGACACAGCGCGCACGAGTTCATGGCGCCGAGCGCGGCGGGCGAGGACGAGGTCGCGATGTGCGCGCAGTGCGGCTACGCGGCCAATGTCGAGCTCGCGCGCTCGGTGCCGCCGGCGCCGGAGTTTCCGTCTTCCCGCCGCGAGGAGGTCGCGACGCCCGGAGCCCGGACGATCGCCGAGGTCGCGGCGCTTCTGAAGATCGACCCGCGTCTGACGATCAAGTCCCTCCTCTACGTCGCGCCGACGGCGGGGCCCGTGCTCGTCCTCGTCCGCGGCGACCACTCCCTGCACGAGCGCAAGCTCATGCGCGCGGTCGGCGAGGAGTGCCGCGCCGCGCATCCCGATGAGGTCCGCGAGCACCTCGGTGCGCCGGTCGGCTCGGTGGGGCCCCTCGGCACGCGCGTGCCCGTGGTCGCCGACGAGACACTCCGTGAGGGGACCTACGTGGTCGGGGCCAACCGCGAAGGGTTCCACGTCCGCGGGGTCGTCCCCGGTCGCGACTTCGAGTGTCGGTTCGCCGACCTCCATACGGCTGTGGCCGGCGAGGCGTGCGTGCAGTGCGGCGGCGCCCTCGCGGTGGAGCGGGTCATCGAGATCGGCAACATCTTCAAGCTCGGAACCAAGTTCGCCGAGGCGCTGGGCGCCACGTACCTCGACGAGGCCGGCAAGGAGCGACCGATCGTCATGGGCTCCTACGGCATCGGCCCGGCGCGCATCGCGGCCGCCGCGATCGAGCAGGGCGCCGACCGGGACGGTATCGTCTGGCCGCCGGCGATCGCGCCCTTCGACGTCCACGTCGTGCTGGTGGGGAGCCGTGACACGCAGCAGGCCAAGGCCGCGGAAGAGATCTACGCCGCCTGCCGTCGGAGCGGGCTCGACGCGTTGCTGGACGACCGGGATGAGCGTCCCGGTGTGAAGTTCAAGGACGCCGACCTGCTCGGCGTGCCGGTGCGCGTCACCGTGGGCAATGCGCTGGCGAAGGAAGGAGTCGTCGAGGTGCGGTCGCGGCGCACCCGGGCCGAGACGAAGGTGCCGCCCGATGCCGTGGTCGAGGCGGCGCGGAGGTGTCTGGCGTCCTAAGCCTTGCCTCGACTTGCGGTTGGTGTTAGATTCTAGGTTGTAAAGCCTTGAAAAAGTGGGCGTTGCCCACTTTTTTAATTTCGGACGGCTGCACGCAAGTGTATGCAGGACGACGAGCGGCAGGACCGGATCGAGGAGATTGTTCGGCCCGTGCTCCTGGATCACGGGCTGACGCTGGTCGAGCTCGACTGGCGGAGTCGTCGCCCCCGGGGGATCCTCCGGCTGTACGTGGACAAGCCGGGTGGCGTCGGCATCGACGATTGTCAGAGGGTGAGTCGCGAGTTGGCCGACGTCCTGGACGCGGCCGCCGTGATCGAGGAGGCATACGATCTCGAAGTGTCGTCGCCGGGGCTGGACCGACAGCTCCGCACGGATCGGGAGTTTCGCTGGGCCATCGGCAAGCGGGTGTCATGCTGGCTCGCCGGCGGGCGGCAGGTGCTCGGACGGCTCGCCGCGGTGGACGGCGAGCGTCTCACGCTCGAGCGGGACGGAGAGCGTGTGGATCTTCCGCGTGCGGCCGTCACGAAGGCGCGACTCGATCCGGACGTACCTTGGCCACGGCAGAGCGGAGGCACATGAACCGCGAGTTGATCATGGTCGTCGAGCAGCTGGGGCGCGAGAAGGGGATCGACAAGGAGGTCCTCTTCGAGGCGCTGGAGTCCGCCCTGCTCTCGGCATCGCGGAAGTCGCTCGGTCCGGCGGACAATGTCCGCATCCATATCGACCGGAAGACCGGCCAGTTCCGCGCCTTCTGCCGCAAAAAGGTGGTCGCGGAGGTCCTTGACCCCAAGCTCGAGATCTCGCTGGACGACGCGAAGGGGCTCAACGCCGAGGCGGAGCTCGATGACGAGCTCGAGCTGGAGCAGGAGAAGCCGCCGGCCGACTTCGGCCGCATCGCCGCGCAAACCGCGAAGCAGGTCATCCTCCAGAAAGTCCGCGACGCCGAGCGCGAGGGGATCTACTCGGAGTTCGCCGGCAAGGAGGGGCAGATCCTGCGCGGCGTGGTGCATCGCATCGAGAAGCGCAACGTGATTCTCGAGATCGGCAAGGCCGAGGCGATCCTGCCGGAGCGGGAGCAGATCCCGGGCGAACGCTACAACCCGGGTGACCGGGTGCGGGCGTACGTGCTCGAGGTGCGACGCGCCGTCAAGGGGCCGCAGATCTCGCTCTCGCGCACCCACCCCGGGTACCTGGCGCGGCTGTTCGAGACCGAGATTCCCGAGATCCAGGAGGGGATCGTCGTCGTCAAGGCCGCGGCGCGCGAGGCCGGGGAG
>JAEHDN010000259.1 GCA_016880395.1 Candidatus Eiseniibacteriota bacterium | reverse complement strand
TTCGCGCTCTCCTCGGACGCGGCGTAGCCGCAGGCCGAGGAGAACACGAGCGACTCGCCCGAGTCGGCCGTGACCATGAACTCGTGGTTCACGTCGCCGCCGATCGCGCCCGAGTCCGCCTCCACGATCACGAACTCGAGCCCGCAGCGGCGAAACACGGCCGCGTACGCCTCGCGCATCCGCTCGTAGCCGACCTCGAGCGAGGCCTCGTCGGTGTGGAAGCTGTAGCCGTCCTTCATCAGGAACTCGCGCGCGCGCATCACGCCGAAGCGCGGGCGGATCTCGTCCCGGAACTTGGTCTGGATCTGGTAGAGGTTGAGCGGCAGGTCGCGGTAGGAGCGGACGTGGTTCCGCACGAGGTCGGTGATCGCCTCCTCGTGGGTCGGCCCCACGGCGAAGTCACGCTGGTGGCGATCCCGCTGGCGGAAGAGCTCCGGGCCGTACTTGTCCCAGCGCCCCGACTCCTTCCACAGCTCGGACGGCATGAGGATGGGGAGCAGGAGCTCCTGGCAGCCTGCGCCGTCCATTTCCTCGCGGACGATGCGCGCGACCTTCGAGGTCACGCGCCACCCGAGCGGCAGGAGCGTATAGATCCCCGCCGCGAGCTTCCGCAGCATGCCGCCCCGGACCATCAGCTTGTGGCTGATCAGCTCCGCGTCGGCCGGATCTTCCTTGAGCGTCGGTAGAAACGCCTGGGTATAGCGCATGAGCGGCGCAGTCTACCAGAGTTCCGGCCGCTTCGTCAGGTGAGGCGCGGGAGCCTCTTAGCTCGTCTGGCGAAGCATGTCGTCCATCGCGTACCGTCCGGCCGTCTTCCCGTGCACGAACCGCGCCGCGCGCAGCGCGCCGCGGGCGAAGACCCCGCGGTCGGTCACCGTGTGCACGATCTCGATGGTCTCGCCCGAGCCGCCGAGGATCACCCGGTGCGTGCCGGGTACCGTGCCCGAACGGATGGACTGGATCCGTATCTCGTCTCCCCCCTGCCCCACCGCGCCCGCTTCCCCGAGCACACGGGCGAGCGTGATCGCCGTCCCGCTCGGGGCGTCCTTCTTCCCCGCGTGGTGGTGCTCCACGATGTCCGCCGTGTATGTCTTCAAGACCTTGCGCGGCAGCGCGCGGACGAGTGTCTCGACGAGCGCGTTCCCGAGGGAAAGGTTCGACGCACGGAACACCGGCACCCGCTCGGCCAGGGTGGCGAGCGTGCCCTCGGACTCGGGCGATAGGCCCGTCGTGCCGCAGACGAGGGCGCGGGGCCAGAGAAGGAGCGTCCTGAGGAGCGCGTGCGTCCCGGCGGCGAGGCTGAAGTCGATCACGACCAGGTCCGCCGGGAGGTCCTCCCGCCGGCGCCGCGTCGTCAGCTCCTCCGGCGTGAGCCAGAGGGGCCCCGGCGCGGGCCCGGGCGCGGGCTCCCGCGGCGCGACGCAGGCGACGAGCCGCATGTCCGGGAACTCGGGAAGGCAATCTCGCAGGGCGCGCCCCATGCGCCCGGTGGCCCCGTGGAGGAGGATCGGGATCTCGGCCATGGGCGCTACGCCGATCTCCGCGGGGATTCCGCGAGGCCGACCGCGTCCATGGCCGTCTCGATCGCCTTCGCGGTCTCGGGACGGACGGTCACGAGCGGCAGCCGGATCTCCCCGGAGATCCAACCGAGCCGCGCGAGCGCGTGCTTCAGCGGGGCAGGGTTCGTCTCGATGAAGAGCGCCTTGAAGAGCGGCGTCAGCCGCCGGTGAACGGCCTCCGCCTCCCCGATCCGTCCCGCGCGGAAATGCCGCTCCAGCTCCACCAGATCCGAGGCCACGAGGTGCCCAGCCACCGAGACCACGCCGCGCGCGCCGACGGCGAGGAGCGCGAGGTAGAGCGCGTCGTCTCCCGCCAGCACGGCGATGTCGCAGCGGGCGCGGATGGCGCTCGTCTGGTCGATCGAGCCGCTCGCCTCCTTGATGGCGGCGATGCGTGGGTGCTCCGCGAGCTTCGCCACGGTCTCGGGCGCGATCGACGCGCCCGTGCGCGAGGGGACGTTGTAGAGGACCATGGGGCGGTCGATGGCGTCCGCGACGGCGCGATAGTGGGCGAGGAGCCCCTCCTGCGTGGGGCGGCAGGAGTAGGGGGTGATGACCATCACCCCGTCCGCGCCGAGCCGGATCGCCTCGCGCGAGAGCTCGATCGTCTCGTCGGTCGAGGCCGTGCCGGTCCCGGCGATGACGACCGCGCGGCCGTGCACGGCTTCCAGGACGGTCCGGATCACCTTGGCCCGCTCCTCGCGGGTGAGCGACGTGGCTTCCCCGGTGCAGCCGCAGGGATAGAGCGCGCGGGCGCCCCGCTCCACCAGGCGCTCGGCCAGGCCGGCGATGGCGTCGGTGTCGACCGCACCCTTCCGGTACGGAGTGACCAGGGCGACGGCGAGACCTTCGAACATGGCATTCATGGCGGTCATGGCTCACTCCCGTCCTCGGGCGCGGGCGGCACCTCTTCCACCGTCCCGAACGAGAACTCGAAGGGTCCGTACTCTTCTTCCGGCTTCACCACGATCGGCTCGTTCCGCAGGATCCAGGCCGGCTCCTCGCTGCTCTCGGGCGGCGGCACCCTCGCCACCCGCAGCCGGTAGGTCCCCGCGGAAACGCGGACCGCGAACGGGCCCGGTCCGACCCGCTCGACCCGGACCACCAGGCTGGAGTCGGTCGTCTCCCGAGCCTCGATCCGATAGCGGGCCGTCGAGTCGCGGGAGGCGATGGTCCCGTTCAGCACCGCGGGCGCGCGCGGGTCGATCGCGACGATGTTGATACTATCCGCTCGGGCTCGCTGCGCCGTCAAGCGCACGGGCTCCGGGTAGAGCGCGACGAGATCCACGCCCGGATCGATGGCGCCGTTGGTGTTCAGGTCGAAGAGAGCCAGGACCGTGAAGCCGCGGCCCACGGGGAGCGCAGTCATCTCGTAGACTCCCGCCGTGTCGGTCTCGGTCGCGTAGGATGGCGTGGCGTCGGTCGTGTCGGGCCTTGGCCCGAGAGAGTCCGCGAAGGCGAGGATCGGAACCCCGCGCTTCACCAACGTGTGCGTGCGCAGCACCCCGGAAATCCGCCCACTGTCGAGACTGGCTCCGGTGCTGAACCGGATCGTGCCGGGCGCCCCCATCGGGACCCCGCGCTGGTCGCGCGACGAGCCGCTCACGACCACGATGTAGGTCGTGTTCTCCGCAAGGGGACGGTCCCACGCCATGCGCACCCGCTTGCCGCTCCAGTCGAAGGTCGGCCGCCCCGGGGGCGGATAGACGCGGATCCCGTCCCGGACGGTCGCGTGGTCCATCGACTCGGAGAAGAGGAACTCCACATCCGCGTCGCGCGGCACACCCACGGTGCTGTCGGCGGGGGTGACCGCGATGATCTTGGGCGGCGTCGTGTCGAGCGGCCCTCCCGGCGGGAACACGGAGCGCGCGCACCCGGCCAGGGCCCCCGCGGCCAGGAGGCACGCCAGGGCGGCGCGGGTGTGGCACATCAGCGCGCGCGGCGCTTGCGTGCGGACGCGGCCCGGCGCGGTCGTGCTCCAGGACGCGCGGCGGAGGCTCCGCGCGGTGCGGTCCCCTTCTTGGCCGTGGCGCGGGAGG
>JAEHDN010000258.1 GCA_016880395.1 Candidatus Eiseniibacteriota bacterium | reverse complement strand
TCGAGGTGCGGATCGCGCAGCTCTTCCTGAGCCTGGCCGAACGGATGGGGACGGAATCGAAGCGGGGCGTGGAGATTCCGATGCACCTCTCGCGCCAGGAGATCGCGGACCTGACGGGCACGACGGTGGAGACCGCGATCCGGACCCTCTCCCGATGGGGACATGAGAAGATCGTGATCACCGGCGAGCGGGGATTCCTGGTTCCCTCGCGCGAGCGCCTGGCGAGCATCGCCGAGGGACGCGACCGCTAGCCGACCGGCGCGCGCCCGCGCCGCGGGACGCCGCTACTCCGGCACGTCGAACAGGAACGCGCGGCGCCAGCGCGGCGGCCGTCGCTCGGGATCGAGGCCCGAGAGAAGCCACGCGCGCCAGCTCTCGACGTCCTCGTCCGTCGCCTGCTCGGGGCGGAACTCCACGCCGCCATAGCTGAAGCGGTCCCGGCTCCAGGCCAGGTTGCTCCGCTTGTAGAAGAAGGCGCAGAGCCGCTCCTTCCCCTCCCTCGGCGTGAAGACCTTGAGCCGGCACCGGCCCGGCTCGCTGTTCTCGAGCGGAACCAGCTCGAGCCCCTCGGCCTGGGGATCGATCAGGAAGGGCTCGGGGCACGCGTCGAACGCGTCGAGCAGGCGGGCGAGAAACGGCGTGCGGCCGATCTCGAGCTCGAGAGCGGCGGAGGCCTCGGGCGCCTGCCGGTTGGTCAGCACGGCCCTGCCGCGGCGGACGCGGCGGCCGCGGCGAACCGGGGAGCCATGCGGCTCCGGAAGACCGGCTGAGCCAGGCGGCGCATGGCCGCGAGCCACGCCTCGTACATCCAGGTCGAGATCCCGGGGCTCGCGAGGTAGCGCGTGTCGTCGTGCTGGCAGATCAGGCTGACCTCGAGGTTCGGAGCCAGCCCGATCGGGATCCGATTGCGCCGGCACGCATCGTAGACGTGCTGGAAGACGATCCGCATGTCGTCGTAGCGGGGCGACGGGTGGCGCTCCATGTCCGATCCGATCACGGGACGGAAGATGCACACGGTCGGAAATGCGCCCACGCCGGTGATGTAGTCGATCGCGCGGAGCGTGTCCTCGATCGGCTCGACGCCAGCGATGATCTCGCCCGACACGGCTCCCTTCCCCAGCTTCCGGGCCGTGTACTCGAGCGCATCGAAGAAGGCCTGCTGCCCGAGCGTGGCCTCCTTGCCGGGGAGATAGCGCGCGAAGTACTCGGGGTTCTGGAACTCGTAGCAGAAGGAGAAGTGGTCGACCCCGAGATCGATCAGGCGGTCGTACACGGAGAGGTCGCGGCTCGGCATGAGCTGGAGTCCGATGAGCCCGCCGACGCGGTCCTTCACCGCCTTCACGAAGGGCGCCGCCTCCTCGTGGCAACGCTTGGAGTAGCCGCTGTTGAAGTGGACGAACGTGACCCCGCTCTCCTCGCGCGCCGTGCGGGCCACCTCGACCACGTCCTCGAGCCCTTTCAGGGCGACCTCGTTCACACCCACGTTCGCCCCGGTCGTGCAGAACCGGCAGTGCATCGAGGGATCCGAGTACCAGTAGAGGCACGAATTGGAGATGTAGATCCCGAGGTAGGTCCCCTGCAGCACGCCGATCCGGCGCATCGGCGTTCCGCTCGACGTGCGACGCGCGTACCAGGACGGCTCCGACGGGACGCGCACCGGATAGCGGAGCCCCGCGCGGTCGTCCTCGACCCAGTAGGCTGTGCCCGACTTCACGAGCCGGTACGGGGACGCGCGCGCGAAGTCCTCCTCCACGGGCACGTTCATCCAGATGTTCTTGAGAGAGCCGGGAAGGACCAGCTCGAGGCCCGATCCCAGGCCCGCGCGGGTGCGCGACACGCCGCGCCCGTCCTCGACGAGCGCGCACGAGGGATCGATCCGCATTCCCTTGCAGAAGAGATCGATCTCCAGCTCGCAGGGATTCAGCAGGGCGGGGATCATGCGACCGGGGCTCCTCGGGCGACTACGGCGTCGCGACCGGCTTCGAGATGATCTTCGCGCGCGAGACCTCGACCACGTGGACGCCGTTCTTGTAGGAGCCGAGCCCGGAGACCTCGACGATGTACGAGGGCCAGTCCCTGCACTGGAGGTAGGGATCGGGGGTGCCCGAGAAGCTTCCGGGCTCCATCGAGCGGCCGTGATCCTGCGTGAGCAGCCAGAGCGTGCTGTCCGAGGTGATGATCCCCATCGGCACGCCCGAGGCGAGGCACTTGCGAGCGCAATCCTGGTGGAGCGGGCCCGACAGGTTGCGGCCGAGCCAGCAGCTCAGGTCGAGAACCTCCCCGCGCACGACCGCGGCCCTGGGCCGTTTGGCCGGCGCGGTCGTCTTGGCCGGCGCGGTCGCCGGCGGGGGCGTCTTGGCCGGCGCACTTGCAGGGCCTTGGGAGCTGGCCGGGGTGGACGCGACGCTCATGCCGACGACGAGGATCGTCGCGGCCGCGAGATGCTGGAACCATGGCCTCATCGGGCACTCTCCGGAATCGGGAATCGCGAACGGGGCTGCACGCCGGCACCCAAGAGGCTAGCACCCGGACACGCCGAGGCCGCATGGGACCGTGGTCCCATGCGGCCGGCGCTGAAGCGATACCGAGTGAGGTCTAGCCGCGGGCCGCGAGCGGAACGTACGGCCGCTTCGGGGAACCGACGTAGATCTGCCGCGGACGGGAGATGCGGAAGTCCTTGTCGCGCCGCATCTCGAGCCACTGCGCGATCCAGCCGGGGAGGCGGCCCAGCGTGAACATGACGGTGAACATGTTCACCGGGATGCCGAGCGCCTGGTAGATCACGCCGGAGTAGAAGTCAACGTTCGGATAGAGCTTCCGGCTCACGAAGTAGTCATCCTTGAGAGCGATCTCCTCGAGGTTCATCGCGATCTCGAGCAGCCGGCTCGAGACGCCCACGCGCTCGATCACCTGGTTGCAAGCCTTCTTGAGGATCGCCGCGCGCGGGTCATAGGACTTGTACACCCGGTGGCCGAATCCCATGAGGCGCGCCGTGTCGTTCTTGTCCTTGGCCTTCGCCAGGAAACGGTCCGCGCTCCCCTCCTCGGCCGCGATGCGCTCGAGCATCTCGATCACCTGCTGGTTGGCTCCGCCGTGGAGCGGTCCCCAGAGGGCGCTGATGCCTGCCGCGATGCTCGCGTACAGGTTCGCCATCGAACTGCCCACCATGCGGACCGTGCTCGTCGAGCAGTTCTGCTCGTGATCGGCGTGCAGGATCAGGAGGAGGTCCACGGTGCGCGCCAGCACCGGATCGACCTCGTAGGTGTCGCAGGGCACGGAGAACATCATGTTCAGGAAGTTCTCGGTATAGCCGAGGCGGTTCTGCGGGTAGATGAACGGCTGCCCGATCGAGTGCTTGTAGGAGTAGGCCGCGATGGTCGGCATCTTGGCGATCAGGCGGATGATCGTGTCGTGTGCCTGCTGATCGCTCTCGGGCTTCTGATAGTACGTGGCGAGCGCGCCCACGGCTGCGGCGCAGACCGGCATCGGGTGGGCATCCTTCGGCAGCGCATCGAAGAAGCGGCCGAAGTCCTGGTGGAGCATCGTGTGGATCGTGACGTCCTTGGTGAATCCTCCGAGCTCGTCCTTGGTCGGGAGCTCGCCATGGATGAGCAGCCACGCGACCTCGAGGAAGGTGCTCTTGGCGGCCAGCTCCTCGATCGGGTAGCCGCGGTAGCGCAGGATCCCCTTTTCGCCGTCGATGAACGTGATCGCGCTCTTGCAGGACCCGGTGTTGCCGTAGCCCGGATCGATCGTGATCAGCCCCGTGCTCGACCGGAGCTTCTCGATGTCGATCGCGGTCTCCGCCTCCGTTCCCCGCACCACGGGCAGCGAAACCGACTTCCCGTTGAACGTGATGCTGGCCGTGTCCGCGGTCTGTTTCTGCTCTTTGAGGTCCGTCGTCATGGCTCCCCTCCTGACAGGATCGTGCGGGATACTGTCAGCTTGTCAGTCCACCTGCGCTCCGACAGCCTGCCCGCATCTGCGAGGGCCATCGCATGTTGTTCCTGCGAACGGTGTTTCCAAGGGCGTGCGGCACCCTCCGATTCAGGCACGAAGCGTGCCTAGAGTATAGACCGCCGGCCACGTCTAAGGCCGGTAGGAGGTGTCCAGAGTGACATCACCTGGCGGTGGCCGACTTGGGACTTCTCGGGCCATCGTGCGCTGGGCGAGACAGCGGACCTAGCAGCCGCTGCTTGGGTCGAGCCCTCCGTCCCGTCGCGCCGGACGGTTGGGATTCGAACCAACGTGAAACTCGAGGCCCGGTCCTCGGAGCCAGCCACGACGCACGGGATCAAATCGGCCCACCGCCCATTTTTTGGGCGCGCGGGATGAAGAGAATCTCGGCGTTCTGCTCCGGCCGCGGCAGCTCGTCGAAGAGCGCGCCGATCGCAGCGGGATCACGCGGCTCGAACGACGTCCCCTCCGCTCCCACGACGATCACCCGCTCGAACAGCTCGCCCACGATGGCCGCGTACTCGTCGCGGTCCATGCCGGCCCTGCGAATTCCATAGGGCCACACCTCGGCGAGCACCGGCGCTCCTCCCGCGAGCGCGGCCCGCGCGCCGCGGAACAGCCGTCCCTCGTAACCCTGCACGTCCACCCAGATCAAGCCCACGCGCGCCGGATCGATCGCACCGCCCGCGACCACGTCGTCGAGCGTGCGGAGCGGTACGCTCACGCGCCCGCGCGTCTCCTCGCCCATGAGGGCGGCCCCGCGCGATTCCCCGCGCACGCGGTGATCGCCGAAGTTGACGTCCGATCGCTCCAGATCCACCGTGCCCCGCGCGTCGCCGAGCGCCGCTCGCACGGGCCGGATGCGACCTCCGAAGCCGTTCTGGTCGATGTTCCGGAGCAGGAGTGCGAAGTTGTCGGGGTCGGGCTCGATCGCGAGCGCGTGGGCGAACCATCGGTTCTTCAGCATGCCGATCGCGATCATGCCTATGTTCGCACCGGCATCGATCATCGTGTCCGCGCCCGCGCGGAGCAACCCTTGATCGCGCATGTAGCCCATCACGCTCCGCATGAGACCGAGCTCCCACTGGCGCTGGACGTAGAGCGCGCGCCCGTTGTGCTCGTCCTGGTTGCTGAAGGACAGAAGCCCGTTCGCGGTGGGCACGGTCAGGATGCGCTTCCGGCGTCCGCGTCCTCCGCGCAGAGCCTCCCAGCGAATCTTGCGCCAGACGCGCCGGGCTCGGTGGAGGAGCGGAGTCACGCCCGGAGGCGCCCCGCGGCGATCGAATCGGCCCAGCGGCCGAATACCCGGCGGCCGATCGCGCGCATGGGCGGACCGTCCGCTGGCATCGCGTCGAGGGTCCTGCGGGCGGTCTCGTCGTCGACGTAGCCCGACGCGAGATCCTCCTCGACCACCGCGCGGACGATCGTGTCGTCCATCTCCAGATGAAAGAGAAAGCCCAGATGGAGTCCGTGCCGGAAGGCCTGGCACGGCGTGAGGGCCGAGAACGCGAGCGAGGTCGATCCCGCCGGCGGATCGAACGCATCGCCGTGCCAGTGGAACACGGTGAAGGTCTCAGGCGCATCCGCCCAGAGCGGGTCGGCCCGGCCATCTGGGGTGAGCGTCACCGGCCGCCATCCCAGCTCCTTCGTGGCCGGGCGCACGCTCGATCCGAAGGCGGCCGCGAGGAGCTGGCTCCCGAGGCACACGCCGAGCACCGGGACGCCCTCCGCGATGGCGCTCCGGATGAGCCGGATCTCCTCGTTGAGGTGGGGATGACGCGCCGTCTCATAGACGCCCATCGGCCCGCCCATGACGACGAGCGCGTCGTGAGGAGCCGCCACGGCCGGCACCGGATCTCCGGCAAACACCCGTGCGACCGTCACCGAGGCGCCCCGCTCGTCCAGGATGTCGCCGATGAGTCCCCGCGTCTCCACCGGGACGTGCTCGATCGCGAGCACGGAGGGACGGTGCCTGCCCTTCATCTTGAGCTCGCTTTCACGTCACGGCGCCTCCCCACCGACGTATCCTGATCGAGCGGGCCCGATGGACCCGCGCGTCCTCAGATACCACGAACCGGGAGGCCGGAGCATGAGATTCCTCGCGATCCTCGGAGCCTTCACCGCACTGGCGGCAGTCTCGCCTGGCCTGACCGCGTCCGCCTCGAGCCAGCCATCGGCCGCGCCCGCCCCTCGAGCGGCGGCACAGAGCCAGGCCGAGGTGCGGCGCGCCACCTTCGCGGGCGGCTGCTTCTGGTGCATGGAGACCGCGTTCGAGGGGAGACCCGGAATCGTGGCCGTGATCTCGGGCTTCGCCGGGGGAACGGAGAAGAATCCAACCTACGAGCAGGTCTCCGCCGGCCGCACGGGGCACATGGAATCGGTCGAGGTGGTGTACCACCCGAGGGAGATCAGCTACGAGCGGCTGCTCGACATCTACTGGCACAACATCGATCCGACCCAGGGAGATGGCCAGTTTTGCGACCGCGGCGCGCAGTATCGGTCGGCCATCTTCTGCCGCACCGATCAGGAGCGGAAACTCGCGGAGCACTCCAAGGAGGCGCTCGAGAAGGCCAAGACTCTCGATAGTCCGATCGTGACGAGGATCCTGCGCTTTACGGGCTTCTACCCTGCGGAGGAATACCATCAGGACTACTACCGCAAGAATCCGGACAACTATCACCAGTACCGGGAGGGCTGCGGCCGCGACCGGCGCCTCATGGAGCTCTGGGGGATCAAGGCGGGCGCGGAGCCGGCGGTCCATTGAGGGC
>JAEHDN010000257.1 GCA_016880395.1 Candidatus Eiseniibacteriota bacterium | reverse complement strand
CCAGGCGATCACGCGCGCCATCGCCGACCAGGCGCGAACCATCCGCGTGCCGGTGCACATGATCGAGGCCATCAACAAGGTCGTGCGCACGTCGCGCCGGCTGGTCCAGGAGCTGGGCCGCGAGCCCACTCCCGAGGAGGTCGCCGAGAAGCTGGCGCTCCCGGTGGACAAGATCAAGAGCGTGCTCAAGGCCGCGCAGGAGCCGATCTCCCTCGACCGGCCGATCGGCGAGGACGACGATTCGAACCTCGGCGATTTCATCGAGGACACGAGCGTGGTCTCCCCGGCGCAGGCCGCCGCGTTCTCGATGCTGAAGGACGAGGTGAACGAGGTGCTCGAGACCCTGAGCAAGCGCGAGGCGAAGGTCATACGTCTGCGGTTCGGTCTGACCGAGGACGGCTGCCCGCGCACGCTCGAGGAGGTCGGTGCCACGTTCAACGTCACGCGCGAGCGCATCCGCCAGATCGAGGCGAAGGCGCTCCGCAAGCTGCGCCATCCCACACGCAGTCGCCGCCTCAAGGGCTACGTGGAGATGATGTGATCGGCGGCCGCGTCTTGACCCTCGTTGATCGAGGGTGCTACCCTGCGCGGCTCAGGTCCTCGGCGAGAACCAGGAAGGGCATTCGGGCCCATAGCTCAGTCGGTGAGAGCATCCGGCTCATAACCGGACGGTCCTTGGTTCGAGTCCAAGTGGGCCCATGTGCCGCGAACATCGCTACGACGTGCCCCGCGGAGGGTGATGCCTCCGCGATCCCATTCTCCTCGGGGGCGGTTAGCTCAGTTGGGAGAGCGCTGGTATCACAAGCCAGAGGTCGCAGGTTCAATCCCTGCACCGCCCACCATGGACCGGGGGCCGATGACCCTGCGATTGACCGCGGGCTCGGCCGAGACCGGGCCCCGAAACCCCGTACGGGGAGCGCAGACGAACGCGCTCCCCGTTTTTCATTGGAGGTGAACGTTGCTCCCTGAAATCGAAGCGCTGCTCGCGCTGCAGCGCCAGGATACCCTGCTGTTCGAGGCGAGGCGCAGACGCGATGATCTTCCGCGCCGCAAGGAGGCTCTGCGCGAGGCGGTGAATCAGGCCAAGACGGAGCTGGACCAGGCCAAGAAGGATCTCGAGCAGGCGCGCCTCGCGCGCCGGACCTCCGAGAAGGACGTGGAAGGGCTCACCACCGACGCGATCAAGCTGGAGCGGCAGCTCCACGACGTGAAGACCAACAAGGAATATCAGGCGCTCCTCCACGAGATCGAGGGCATCAAAAGCAAACGGTCCGACTACGAGACGCGCATCCTCGAGTCGTTCGAGCGGGAAGAGACGCTGACCGCCGCGGTGAAGGCGGCGGAGAAGCGGGTCACCGTCGAGGAGGCGAGGCTCAAGGACGGCGAGGAGAAGTTAGCCCGCGAGGGAGCCGAGGTGGACCAGAGCCTCCATTCGCTCCAGCAGGACCGCGAGGCCATCAAGGTCCGCGTTCCCCCGGCGCTCCTCAGCCGGTATGATCGTCTCCTCGGCGTGCGCGACGGGGTCGCCGTGGCCGAGATCAAGAAGGGCGCCTGCGGGGCGTGCTTCAAGGGGCTCACGCCGCACGCGCTCCAGGAGGCCCGCCGCGGGGGCGAGATCAAGATGTGCGACGCCTGCGGTCGCATCCTCGTCCTGGCCGAGACGTCGATGACATAGGGCCGTTCCCGGCCGGCCCGGCGCCGCCGGGCGTTCGACTCCGCCGCGCCCCACGGCCGGCGGACGCCCCGTTTCCACCTCGTTCCGGAGATACGACCATCCGCGTTCTTCGCCAGCTATGGCCTTACCTGATCCGCCACCGGGGCGCCGTCGTGGTGGGCACCGTGTCGGTCCTGCTCACGAACTTGTTCCAGGTCTGGGCCCCGTGGCTCGTCCGTCGCGCCGTGGACCATCTCCAGCACGGGATCAGCCGCGGCGCGGTGCTCGAGGACGCCGGCCTCATCCTGCTCGCGGTCGCGCTCCAGGGGATCTTCCTCTTCACCATGCGCATGTCGCTGATCCGGGCGTCGCGCACGATGGAATACGAGCTCCGGAACGACCTCTTCGCGCACGTCGCGCGGCTCCCGGCCGAGACCTACCGCCGGTGGAAGGTGGGGGATCTCCTGTCGCGCGCCACGAACGACCTGGACGCGGTGCGAAACTTCCTCGGACCGGGCCTCATGTACTTCGCGAACACGCTCGTGATGTTCGTCATGGCGGTCACGCTCATGCTCAAGATCGACGTGAAGCTGACGCTGATCTCCCTCATCCCGCTCCCGATCCTCTCGTTCGTCGTGGCCCGGCTCGGCGGGAGCCTCCACCGGGTCTACGAGTCGATCCAGGCGCAGTTCTCCACGATGACCGCCAAGGCGCAGGAGACCCTGTCCGGGATCCGCGTCGTGAAGGCGCACGTGGAGGAGGAAGGGGAGTACGAGGCGTTCCGCAAGATCCACGAGGTCTATCTCGAGGAGAATCGGAAGATGATCCGCCTCTGGTCGATGATGGGGCCGATGCTCTCGCTCCTCGGCGGGATCGCCGGCGCCATCGTCCTCTCGGTGGGCGGCGCCGCGGTCGTGCACGGCCGCATCACGCTCGGCGAGATGGTCGCCTTCCAGATCTACCTCGCGATGCTCATCTGGCCGATGATCGCGCTCGGCTGGGTCTCGAACCTGTTCCAGCGCGGCGCGGCGTCGATGGGACGCATCCAGACGGTGCTCGACCTTCCGATCGAGGAGGACGTGGAGCCCCCGGGAGCCGCACCGGTGGCCGGGGCGCAGCAGCCGCGGGGCACGCCGGCGGTGCGGCCCGCGCCCGCGTTCGACGGCTCGATCGAGCTTCGTGCGGTCGGCTATCACTATCCCGAAACCGAGCGGTGGGTGCTCCGCGGCGTCGACCTGCGCGTCCGGCCCGGCGAATCCGTGGCGCTGGTCGGACGCACGGGAGCGGGGAAGACGACGCTCCTTCATCTCGTGGCGCGGCTGTTCGAGCCGACCGAGGGGGTCGTGCTGCTCGGAGGCGTGCCCGCTCCGGAGTGGCCGCGGCGCGAGCTGCGCCGCTCGCTCGGGATCGTGCCGCAGGAGAGCTTTCTCTTCTCCGACACCATCCGCGCGAACATCGGCTTCGGATTCGATGACGGTGAAGACGGTCCGGACGCGGAAGCGGTCGCGCGGCAGGCCGGGCTCGGCTCCGATCTCTCGCAGTTTCCGCAGGGCCTCGAGACCACGATCGGCGAGCGCGGGATCACCCTCTCCGGCGGCCAGAAGCAGCGCGTCGCCCTGGCGCGCGCGCTCGCGCTCAAGCGCCGGGCGCTCATCCTGGACGACGCTTTCGCGAGCGTGGACCCGGGCACCGAGGAGCAGATCCTCGAGACCCTCTTCCGGCTCCCGACCAAGCCGACGATCCTCCTCGCCACGCACCGCCGCTCGGCCCTGTTGCGGGTGGACCGCGTGGTCGTGCTCGACGGGGGGAAGATCACCGCGAGCGGGACGCACGAGGAGCTCCTGCGCGCGGGCGGTCTCTACGCGGATCTCTACCACGAGGAAGAGGTGGTGGAAGAGCTGGAGGCGCTCTAATGGCTGGGCCCTGGGGATCGGCCGCGGACGATATCGACGCGCAGGGCGCGATCTACGATCGCCGCCTCGCGGGCCGCCTCCTTCGCTTCCTCAAGCCGTACAAGAAGGAGGTCATCCTCTCGGTGGCCCTCCTCGCGGTGCTCTCGGTGCTCGAGGTCGCGGGCCCGTATCTCACGAAGGTCGCGATCGACACCTACGTGAGGCCGGCGGTTCCGTCCGGAGGCGCGGCGGCGGCGCGTGCGGGCGCGGGGATCGGCTGGCTCGCCCGGATGCTGCCGCACGATCCCGCCCAGGGGCTCATCTTCCTCGCCCTCGCCTACGTCACCGTGCTCACCTTCGCCTTCGGACTCCGCTACTACCAGACCTACACCATGTCGATGGTCGGGCAGCAGGCCATGCAGGACCTCCGGCTCTCGATCTTCCGCCATCTGGGGACGCTCACGCCGTCCTACTACGACACGCGTCCCGTCGGGCGCATCCTGACCCGCGTCACGCAGGACGTGGCGGTGCTGAACGAGCTCTTCGCGCAGGGCGTGGTCGCGGTGATCGGGGACGTGTTCCTCCTGATCGGAATCGTGGGCGCCATGCTCTGGCTCGACTGGAAGCTCGCGCTCGTGACGCTCACGACCGTGCCCCTCCTGATGGCAGCGACCGCGGTGTTCCGAGCCAAGGTGCGCGTTTCCTACCGGCGGGTGCGGACCCGGCTCGCGCGGCTGAACGGCTTCCTCCAGGAGCATCTCCAGGGGCTCGACATCCTGAAGGTCTTCAACGTCGAGGCGAAGGAAACCCGGAAGTTCGACCAGGCGAACCACGACCACTACGTGGCCCACCTCCAGAACATGTTCCACTACGCGGTCTTCTTCCCGACCGTGGAGCTGATCGGCGCGCTCGGGCTCGCGCTCATCTTGTGGTACGGCGGGCTCGGAATCCTGAAGGGAGCGGTCACGTTCGGTGTTGTGGTCGCGTTCATCCAGTACGTCGACCGCTTCTACCAGCCCGTCCGTG
>JAEHDN010000256.1 GCA_016880395.1 Candidatus Eiseniibacteriota bacterium | reverse complement strand
GTCGACGCGCGCATGTTCGTGAGGTGTTTCTTGCGGCATGCCTGGACCACCATGTCGCCGTCCTTGCCCTGCTCGCCGACGACCTGCCCGGCGTAGACCCGCTCCATCGGCTTCACGAAGAAGAGCCCGCGGTCACCGAGGGCGTCCAGGGCGTAGGCGGTCACGTCCCCGGGCTCCTTCGCGACCATCGCGCCGCGCTTGCGGTTGGGAAGCGGCCCCTTGTGCGGGCCGTAGCGGTCGAAGAGATGATTCAGGAGTCCCGTGCCCTTGGTCAGGGTGAGGAACTCGGTGCGGAATCCGAGGAGCCCGCGCGACGGAATCGTGAACTCCATGCGCGCTCGGTCGCCGTGCTTTCCGAGATGCTGGAGCTCGCCGCGCCGCTCGCCCACCGCCTGGATGACGGCTCCGGTGAACTCGTCGGCGCAGTCGATGACCAGCTCCTCGTACGGCTCCTGGACCGACCCGTCGGCATCGCGGCGGAGAATCACCTGCGGGCGCCCGAGCGAGAACTCGAACCCTTCGCGGCGCATCGTCTCGGCGAGAATCGCGAGCGAGAGCTCGCCACGGCCGAGCACGAGGAACGCGTCGGCGTCCGGCGTGCGCTCCATGCGGAGCCCGACGTTTCGCTCCAGCTCCTTCTCGAGCCGGTCGAGGAGGTGACGGCTCGTCACGTACTTCCCGGAGAGCCCAGCCATCGGCGAGTCGTTGACCCGGAACTCCATCGAGAGGGTTGGCTCGTCGACACGGATTCCCTCCAGCGGCACGGGATCGGCCGGATCCAGGATGGTCTGTCCGATCTCGATCTGCGGGAATCCGGAGAGCATCACGATGTCGCCCGCCGAGGCCTCCATCACCTCGACCCGCTGGATGCCCTCGAAGAGATAGATCTTGCCCACCCGGCCCCGCTGCACCGTCGTCCCGTCGGGGCGCACGGCGGCCAGCTCGGTGCTGCGGGTGAGCTGGCCGGAGTGGATGCGTCCCACGGCGAGCCGCCCGAGATAATCGGAGTAGTCGAGGTTGGCCACGATGAGCTTGAACGGTGAGTCCCCCACGACCGGAGCGGGGACGTGCTCCATGATCGTGTCGAGGAGCGGGCGGAGGTCACCCCCGGTCGCGTCGGGCTTCGCCGAGGCAAAGCCGATCCGCCCCGACCCGTAGAGGACGGGGAAGTCGAGGTGCTCGTCCCGCGTCGCGAGCGATAGGAAGAGATCGTGGATCTCCTCTTCCACCTCGAGGGGCCGCGCGTCGCTCCGGTCGATCTTGTTGATGAGCACGATCGGGCATTTGCCCCCTTCGAGCGCCTTCTTCAGCACGAAGCGCGTCTGGGGGAGCGGCCCTTCCGCCGCGTCCACGAGGAGGAGCACCCCTTCGACCATGGTGAGGATCCGCTCCACCTCGGAGCCGAAATCTCTGTGCCCGGGCGTGTCGACGATGTTGATGATGGTGTCGTGGTAGTGGACGGCGGTGTTCTTGGCCAGGATGGTGATGCCGCGCTCCCGCTCCAGCTCGCCCGAGTCCATCACGCAGTCCTCGACGTGCTGGCCGACACGGAAGGTGCCGCACTGGCGGAGGAGGGCGTCGACGAGCGTGGTCTTGCCATGGTCGACGTGCGCGACGATGGCGAGGGCGCGGCGGTCCTGACGCCGGTTCGGGGCGATCATCTAGGGCTGAGCCACCACGAGGGCGAACGTGAGGCCGTCGTATCCCTTAGCCCCCACGGTCTGGATCGTGGTCGCGGTCACACGGCGATCCTTCGCGAGGATCTCGTGGAGCTTGCGAACGCCCTGGACAGCCTCGTCCCCGTTCGGATCGATGAGGCCCCCCTCGCGGACGACATTGTCGATCACGATCAGGCTCCCGGGGCGGGTCAGCTTGAGCGCCCACTCGTAGTACTGCGGGATGCTCGGCTTGTCGGCGTCGATGAACACGAGGTCGAAGGGACGGTGCTCCTCGGCCTGGATCTTGGGCAGGGTGTCGAGCGCCCGACCGAGCCGCACCTCGACCACCTCCTCGAATCCCGCGCGCGCGATGTTGGCGCGCGCGACCTCCGCGTGCTTTGGATCGGCCTCGAGCGTGATCATGCGGCCGCCGGCGAGCAGCGCCCGCGCGATCCAGATCGTGCTGTAGCCGCCCAGCGTCCCGATCTCGAGGGCTGAGCGGACGCCCATCGCCCGGGCGATGATGTGGAGGAGCTTTCCCTGGCTGGCGGACACGGCGATGGCCGGAAGCCCGGCCTCGTCGCTCGCGCGGAGGGCTGCCGTGAGCGCCTCGTCCTGCGGAACGAGCGTATCGATGATGTAGCGGTCGACGTCCGCCCATTGTTGCTGATTCATGATTCCCTCGATGGATCGGGTGTCATTTGGAATTCCGGTACGGCCCCCGAGTGTAGCCTGTTCGGGGGCCTTAGGATAGTGGGCTGACGGCCGGCCAGGACAGGGCGATGGTCCACCGGTGGTGAGGTTCCGATGGTACCAGCGGTTACCTAGGGCCATACGCCCGTCCGGATCGACAATAGGTCCAGACGCGCGCCGGCGCACGCGGGTGGGCGCGCGGGGAAAGGGGATGCTCGCCCTCGCTCCCCCAGGTACACTCCCGGCGAAGCGCTTCGCACGTGCGTCCGTCGACGACCGGAAAGGAGATCGGCATGAGTGCCCTTGATGTCTCGGTAAAGACTCCCACCCGAACCCCCAGCGTGAAGGAATACGTCCAGCAGGTTCTGACCGGCATCCGCGCCAAGAATCCCGCCGAGCCCGAGTTCCACCAGGCTGTAACGGAAGTTGTCAGCTCAGTGATCCCGATCCTCGACCGCCATCCACGGCTGGTCAAGGAGAAGATCCTCGAGCGCGTCTGCGAGCCCGAGCGCGTCATCATGTTCCGCGTGCCCTGGGT
>JAEHDN010000255.1 GCA_016880395.1 Candidatus Eiseniibacteriota bacterium | reverse complement strand
CCAACAGCCCACCGGAGTTTTGAGGGGAGAGGTCGAGAGGCCTCTCCCCGCTCTTTTCTGCACGGAATGAGGGGCAAGTCGAACGGCTGGGCCACCTCACACCGGCCGCCGGCGAACGCCATAACGATGCGAACATGGCCGTTATCGACCGCTGAACACGGCACGGCACGTGTTTCATGCGCGCCGCCCTCTGTTATCCTACAGAAGAGGCTTCAGGCGGCAGGCAGCTACCCAGTTGAAGGAGTTCATCCATGTCATCCATTCGAAAAGAAATCACGACAAGTGCTCCATCCGATCGCGTATGGGATGCCATTCGCGATATCGGCGCGCTCCATACAAGGCTCGTTCCGGGATTTGTCGTAGATACCCGTTTGGAGCCTGGTGCCCGAGTCGTCACGTTTGCGAACGGCGTGAAGGTCCGAGAGCCGATTGTCGCGGTTGACGAGCAGGCGCGGCGTCTTGTGTGGGGTGCCCAGGGGAGCGACCTAACGCACTACAACGCCAGCGTCCAAGTCTTTCCGGAGGACGACGGGAGTCGTGTGGTTTGGATCGCCGATTTTCTGCCCGATGGAGCCGCTGGCAAGATCGGCCCGATGATGGAGGCAGGTATGGCGGCAATGAAGAAGGCCATGGATTCCGAGCCCGGATGAGGGGAGGGAAGCTTGTTCGGTAGCAGCCTGATCAAGCGTGCGGAGGGGTGGCTCCCGAGCCCCCGGAGGCAAGCCAAGCGCCCATGATCGCCGCCATCGACCTGGAGGGAGTGCTCGCCCCCGAGATCTGGCCCTACCTGGGGGACGAGTTCGGGCTCCCCGAGCTCCATCTCACCACGCGCGACACCGCGGATTTCGACGACCTCATGGGGCAGCGCGTGGGCGCGCTCTCGCGCGCGGGGCTCACGCTGGCCCAGGTGCAGCACGCCGCCCACCGCGTGCAGCCCTACCTCGGATCGAAGGAGTTCCTGCACCGCATCCGGCGGCACTGCCAGGTCATGATCATCTCCGACACCTTCCACGAGTTTGCCGAGCCGATGATGGATCGCCTCGGCGGTTACAACCTGTTCGCGAACCGCTTCGAGGTGGATAGCTCGGGCCGCATCGTGGGCTGGAAGCTCCGCATCCGGGGGCGGAAGGCGATGGTGATCGACGGATTTCGCAAGGCGGGCTTCCGCGTGATCGGGATGGGGGACAGCCTGAACGATCTCACGCTCCTCCAGATGGCGGACCACCCGGTCCTCTTCCGCCCCGTCGAGAAGCTCCGCTCGGAGCTTCCGGACGCCCCGACCGTCCAGACGCTCGACGAGGCGCTCGAGCTCTTCCTGTCCATATTCCGGAAAAACGGCAGCGACGCGTAGGCATCGCGGTCGTTAGGCATGGGCGTCGAGTATTGCGTTCGCGGCCAGATTTCCCCCGAGGAGTTGAGCACGCTCGTCTCCTCCTCTTGGGAGGAGTCCGCGGCCATGGATTGGGCCGCCGTTCTCGAGCGAAGCCTGACCTGGGTCACGGCTTGCGATG
>JAEHDN010000254.1 GCA_016880395.1 Candidatus Eiseniibacteriota bacterium | reverse complement strand
TCCTGCTCAACGCCGAGAACGCGGGTCTCAACGCCGACTGGGTGGGCGGGCTCGGCGGGCTCGTGCTTGGAGAGGATTGTGGCCTCGTGGTGCCCGTGTATCAGGGCGGTCGCTACGAGGGCACGCTCACCCACGCGCTCGTCGTCCCGCTGATCCGGACCCTCTTCGGCAAGCGCCTCGCGCGCCCGCTGGCGGAGGAATTCGCGTGCTCGGGCAAGGCGGCGGCCTTCCTGCTCGAGCAGAACGTCTGGGAGACGGACCTCGGGCGCAACGGGATCGAGTTCTGGATCCCCGCAGCCGCCATCGCCGAGGGAATCGCGATCGGCCAAGCGGCGCTCGGGCCACGCCGCATCCCCGCCCCGGCCGAGCCGGCGCCCCTCGGGGAGATCGTGGGGCGCACGGCCGGCTCCCTTTTCGCGATCGCCGAGCGGTACGAGATCCTCTGGCTCGAGCGCCAGGGCTCGGAACCGGTCCCCTGCGCGGGATCGCCGCCGGAGCCGCAGCCGGGTCCCGCACCCGATCCGGAGCGCATGCTCGGCGGCTTTCTGCAGGGCGTTCGGGACCTCTATCCGGTCTGGGAGCGCATCCTGGCGCCGGAAACCTTCAGCGAGGTGCTGGCGCTCGGCGAGGATGCCACCGGCGAGTTCCGGTTCCCCGACGCCCTCTGGGCTCACGTCGTCTATGACTTTCTGCTCGCCTATCGCGCGCGGGTCGTCTACCGGGGCCACGTCGCCCAATCGCTCGCCCCGCTCTACCTGGGCCGCGTGGCCTCCGTGGTCTACGAGACGCGCAATCGGCCTCCCGCCGCGGTGGCGAAGGTAACCGAGCGACTGTGCCAGGTCTTCGAGGAGCAGAAACCCTACCTGGTGGACCGCTGGCGATGAGGCCCCACACCGTGAAGAAGCAGCGGATTCGTCCGATCCTGATCGAGCGCGTTCAGCCGGCGGTCGACGACGGGCGCTATCCCTGCAAGCGGCAGGTCGGTGATCGTCTCGAGGTCTCCGCCGACATCTTCAGAGAGGGCCACGATCTCCTCGACGCGACGATCCTGTACCGCGCCCGGGACGAATCGCGATGGAGCGAGGTACCCATGCGCCCCGTCGGCAACGATCGATGGTCGGGGCAGTTCCGGCTCGAGCGCAACACGCGCTACGCCGTCACCATCGAGGCGTGGACGGATGTCTTCGGCTCCTGGGTGGAGGAGATGGAGCGTCGCACGGCCGCCGGGCAGACCGATCTGATGAGCGAGCTGCTGGAGGGACGTGAGCTGGTCCGACGGGCTGCGGAACATGGCGGGGCGGAAGGGGCGGCAGCGCTCCGTCTCGCGCTCGAGCGCTACGATGCCGCCTCCAGCCAGCAGGCCCGGCTCGACCTGCTCCTCGACCCCGCGCTCCGGCGGCTCCTCTCGCGGGAGCAGGAACGCAAGGACCGCACCCGCTACGACCGCGAGCTCGAGGTCGTCGTCGACCGCGTGCGCGGGTGCTGCGGCGCCTGGTACGAGCTCTTCCCACGCTCCCAGGGGCAGATCCCCGGCCGGCACGGCACTTTCGCCGACTGCATCCGGCGCCTGACGGACATCAAGGCCCTGGGCTTCGAGGTCGTGTACCTGCCGCCCATTCACCCGATCGGCCGGACTCACCGCAAAGGGCGGAACAATGCGCTGGAGGCTCAGCCCACGGATCCGGGAAGCCCGTGGGCCATCGGCGGGCCCGAGGGCGGGCACACCGCGGTCCATCCGGAGCTCGGCACGCTCGATGACTTCCGGCGCTTCCTCCGGGCCGCGCATGGGCTCGGCATGGAGATCGCTCTCGATCTGGCCATCCAGTGCTCGCCCGACCATCCCTGGGTGCGCGAGCATCCGGAGTGGTTCTACCGGCGACCCGACGGCACGCTGAAGTTCGCCGAGAACCCTCCGAAGAAGTACCAGGACATCTATCCGATCAATTTTTCGTGCGAGGCCTGGGAATCGCTCTGGGACGAGCTGCTGCGCGTGGTGCTCTTCTGGGTGGACCAGGGCGTGCGCATCTTCCGGGTGGACAACCCGCACACCAAGCCGCTGCCGTTCTGGCAGTGGCTCATCGAGACCATCCAGGCCGACCACCCCGACGTCGTCTTCCTGGCCAAGGCGTTCACCCGTCCGACGCTCATGCGGGCCCTCGCCAAGCTCGGCTTCAC
>JAEHDN010000005.1 GCA_016880395.1 Candidatus Eiseniibacteriota bacterium | reverse complement strand
CCACCGTGTTCCGCGCCTACCAGCCCAGCATGGACCGGCACGTGGCGGTCAAGGTCATCCGCTCGTCCATCCTCCACGACCAGGGACTCCGGGAGCGCTTCCAGCGCGAGGCGCGCCTCATCGCGCGGCTCGAACACCCGCATCTTCTCCCCGTCTACGATTTCGACGGCGAGCACGACCCTCCCTATATCGTCATGCGGTACCTGGAAGGCGGAACGCTGAAGCAGGTGCAGCAGCGCGGCGGCGTGCCTCGGGACGAGACCCTCTACATCCTGCGCCAGATCGGCGGTGCGCTCGACTACGCCCATCGCCAGGGCATCGTCCATCGCGATCTCAAGCCCTCGAACGTGATGATCGACCGGGAAGGGAACGCCTTCCTCACGGACTTCGGCATCGCCCGTGCCTCAGGGGCCGACAAGGACCTCACCGGCACCGGCCTCATGATCGGGACCCCAGGGTACATGGCGCCCGAGCAGGCGCGTGGGGACGGCCAGGCCGACAAGGCCGCCGACCTCTACTCGCTCGGCGTGCTCGCGTTCGAGGCGCTCACCGGCTCGCCGCCGTACGAGCACGAGAGCGGCTTTGAGGTCATCCTCGCCCACATGAACAACCCGATCCCCAAGGCGAGCGAGCGGAACCGGGAACTGCCGAAGGCGCTGGACGCCGTTCTGGCGCGCGCGCTCGCGAAGCAGCCGGCCGAGCGCTTCCCCACCGCGACCGAGTTCGTCGAGGCCCTCTCCCGCGCGCTCAAGATCAAGCCGAGCGAGGCGCCCGCCGCGCTCCAGTCGATGACCCATACGATCTCGCGCGATCAGCTCGCGGCGATCGCTGCCAAGAAGGGTGACCGGGACACGCCGGGATCCGACACCGGGACGCCTTCGGATCAGCAGCGCCAGATGACGGCGGTCTCGGTCGACGTCAAGGAGCTGGCGGAGATCCTCTACGAATCCGGCGCCGACGCCGAGCGCGTCCGGGCAACGATGGAAGCGGTTTGGACCTCGTTCGGCGAGATTGCCAAGCAGAATGGGGGCGTGGTGCACAGCCGCACCGACGACGCCGGGTTGATCCTCTGGGGTCGCGAGCGCGCCCGCGAGGACGACCCGGAGAACGCGATCCGCGCCGCGCTCGCGATGCGTCAGCGAGCGCTGGCCGAGTCACGCAAGATCCTGGGCGCGTCCTGGGAGCCGACCGAGGAGAACCCGCTCCCCTTCGCCGCCGGCATCACCACGGGCCCGGTGCTCCTCGAGCGGGAATCCGACAGCGGCAGCTACACCGCGAGCGGCGCTCCGATCACCATGGCGGCGCGGCTCAAGGAGGCCGCGCCCATGGGTGGAATCCTGGCGGCGCACGAGACCTTCACCCTCGTGCGCGGCGTCTTCACCTTCCTCCAGCGGGACGCGCTGCGGGTCCGGGGGCGCAAGGAGCCGATCGAGGTCTACCTGGTCACCGGGGACAAGCCGCGCGCCTTCCGTCTTCGGGCGATGGGCATCGAGGGCGTGGAGACGAAGATGATCGGTCGCGAGATCGAGCTTCGCCTCCTCCAGGAGGCCATGACGCTGACGCTCGAGGACGGCGAGACCCAGGTGGTCTCGGTGGTGGGCGAGGCCGGCGTCGGCAAGTCCCGGCTCCTGTTCGAATTCAGCAATTGGATCGAGCTCCAGGAGCAGGTCGTCTGGTTCTTCCAGGCGCGCGCCACCCAGCCTTCGATGCTCCAGCCCTACTCCCTGACCCGCGACCTCTTTTCGTTCCGCTTCAGGATCCTCGACTCCGATCCCCTGTCGGAGGTGCACGAGAAGTTCGTCCGGGGAGTGGAGGAGTTCCTGGGCGAGGGCTCCGCCCGCAAGGCGTACTTCATCGGCCAGCTGGTCGGCTTCGACTTCACCCGGATGCCCGAGGTCGCGACCGCGCTCCAGGACGGCGAGACGTTCCGCCGCACGGCGCAGGAATACCTGGGCGAGCTCTTCACGACCGCCTCCCGCACCAACCCGGTCATGATCCACATCGAGGATATCCACTGGGCGGACGACCGCTCGCTCGATCTCATCAACAACCTCGTGCGCGACAACACCGATCTGCCCCTGTTCGTCCTCTGCATGGCGCGTCCCAGCCTCTACGAGCGGAGGCCGCAGTGGGGCGAAGGACAGCGGTTCCACGAGCGCATCCAGCTCGAGCCTCTATCCCAGCTCTCGAGCCGGCGCCTCGTGCGCGAGCTCCTGAAGCACGTGCCCGAGGTGCCGACCGCGCTCCGCGACCTCGTCGTCGACCGAGCCGACGGGAACCCGTTCTACATCGAGGAGCTGATCAAGGCGCTGATCGACGACCGCATCATTCTCAAGGGGGACGGCGCCTGGTCGGTCGACACGACACGCCTGTCGACGGTCCGGATCCCCGCGACCCTCACCGGCGTGCTCCAGGCGCGGCTCGACACGCTCCCTCCGCCCCTCCACCAGCTCCTGCAGCGCGCCTCGGTGATCGGACGCATCTTCTGGGATGCGGCGGCCGTGCGACTGAGCCGGGAGTTCGCGGGACTCGAGCCGGCCGAGGTCCAGTCGATGCTCGAGGATCTGCGGGATCGAGAGATGATCCTCCAGCGGGAAGAGTCGGGTTTCGCGGGCACCGTGGAGTACGTCTTCCGTCACGCGATCCTGCGCGACGTGACGTACGAGACCGTGATTCCGCGGCAGCGTCGGGCGCTCCACAAGATCGTCGGCGACTGGCTGATCGAGGTGGGAGGCGCGCGCGCGGACGAGCACATGTTGCTCGTGGCCGAGCATTACAGCCGCGCCGAGGAGGTCGCGCTCGCCGCGACCCAGCTCACCAAGGTGGGCGAACGGGCCGTCCGGCTCGCCACCTACGACGAGGCCTCGACGGTTCTTCAGCGTGCGAGGGAGCTGCTGACGTCGAGCGAGCACGCCGAGCAGCGTCTCGAGATCGATCTGTTGCGTGGCGATATCGAAGCGATCCGAAGCTCGTACACGAAGGCCCTCGAGATCTTCAGGCCCGCCCTGGACGAGGCGAGAGCCATCGGGAATCAGCACCTTCTGGCGAACGCACTGGGCAGGATCGGCCGCGTCATTATGTGGCAGCAGGACTCCACCCGGTCCCTGACGTATCTGAGGGAGGCTAGCTCCATCTCGCGGAGCATCGGCGACGAGGCCACGCTGGCCTTCAACCTCCGCCAGATCGGCAATGCCCTCTTCCAGAGCGACCCCGTCGAGTCCATCCGCCACCTCGAGGAGAGCGCGGCACTGGTGCGAAAGCTCGGAGACCGACAGAGCGAGGCGAGCGTGCTGAATTCGCTCGGGAATAGTTTGATGGTGGCTCGAAGGGTGGGCGAGGCGAGAGATACGTACCGTCAGGCCCTGGATGTACACCGGGCGATCGGGGACCGTCTGGGGGAGGCCATGGCCCTCGGAAACCTGGGGGCGTTGCATGTGGATACCGGCGATCTGGACACCGCGGAACGCTATGTGCGGGAGGCCCTTGCTATCATCGAAGAGATCGGAGCCACCTCACTCATGCTGGAGACCATCACCACCCGGGCCGCGATCGCGCTCCGCCGTGGTCACGACCGGGAAGCGCACGCTTTCCTCCGCAAGATGGCGCCGGCCGCTCGCGAGCTCGGCCTGACGCCCACGCTCTACCCGCTCTTCCACGGGATCATCCGGATTCGCGCCGGAGATCGGGAGAGGGGCCTCGCATGGATCGGCTTCACCCGTGCGCATGGCCCAAGCGCCTTCGAGGCAAACCTCTACATGACCTGGTTCGCGGACTTGATCCGCGGGAACGACTCCGAGGAGGAGGTCGAGGCGGCGATGAAGGCCGGCGAGGGGCTGAACGTCGAGGAGATCCTGGCCGAGGCGGAGCGGGAGGACTCGTAACCGGCCGGTCCCCCGCTCCCCCAGGCACCCACTACGCGTACGCCTCTTCCAGCTTGGCGATGTCGAGCTTCTCCATCTGAAGCATGGCGTGCATGACCCGCCTCGCCCGTTCCGCGTCCTTGTCGGACAGCATCTCGCCCAGCACCGTGGGCACGACCTGCCAGGAGACGCCGAACCGGTCCTGGAGCCACCCGCACTGCTGTTTCGTTCCGCCGGCGGAGAGCTTCTCCCACAGCTCGTCCACCTCCGTCTGGTTCTTACAGTGAATGACGAAGGAGATGGCCGGGGAGAAGGTGAACTGCGGCCCACCGTTCAGGGCCATGAACTCCTGTCCCTCGAGCTGGAAGCGCACGACCATCACGGTTCCCTTCGGCCCGGGCCCCTCGTCTCCGTACCGTGACGTGGTCAGGATCTTGGAGTTCTTGAAGATCGAAACGTAGAAGTTGACCGCCTCTTCCGCCTGATGATCGAACCAGAGAAACGGTGAGATCTTCTGCATGAGGAATCCTTCCTGTCCCGTGGGAGCGGCCTAGCCGCTGACGAGGCTGAGGATATTTCCGTCGGGGTCCTTGAACCACGCGACCTTCATGTCACCGGCGACGTGGATGTCGCCCTGACGCTTCAGGCCGGGAAGATCGTAGTGCTCGAATCGAATGCCCCGCTCGCGCAGGGCTTCGACCTCTCCTTCCAGATCCTTGCCGACGATCCAGTTCGCGGCGGTGGCCCGGTTCGTTCCCGCGTACTGGGACCGGTACACCACCACCTTCGTGAGGCCGCTTCGATACGTGACGGCCTCGTCTCCCTCGGAGTCGACTGGCTTCAGGCCGAGCTTTCTCTCGTAGAACTCCTTGGCCGCTCCCAGATCCTTGACGGCGATGGTCGCCGCTGCTTCCTTGTCTCCAAGCATGACTGCCCTCCTCGAGCTGCCCTGTCCCCAGGGGCGCCCATTGATGGTAGCCCGCCCGCCGGGCGAGATACAAACCCACGCGTGCACCGTGGTACGCTGGGGGAGTGGCCACCCTCGCTTCCTGGGATCCCGGAGGACTCGACTTATGAAACACCTGGCGGGCGTCACGCACTCGCTGCTTCGCATCGTCTCCGGTCTCCTCTTCATCCATCCCGGCGGCATGAAGATCTTCGGGTGGTTCGGCGGCATGCCCTCGGGAGTCGAGCTGACGCCTCTCCTCGTGACCGCCGGCGTGATCGAGCTGGTCTGCGGCACGCTCATCCTGCTCGGTCTCCTCACGCGTCCGGCGGCCTTCCTTGCCTCAGGGGAGATGGCGTTCGCGTATTTCATCGGCCACTTCCCGCACGGGTTCTGGCCGATCCAGAATCACGGCGAGCCCGCGGTTCTCAACTGCTTCATCTTCCTGTTCTTCGCGGCGAATGGCGGCGGACCGCTGAGCCTCGACGCGCTGCTCACGCGGTCGCCGCGACGCGCGGACGTCGGCGCTCCCGCGTAGGCCAGCCTTGCCCGATCGCTCGATCGCATCGTTGTCCCGCGCTCTG